>JBKJQC010001291.1:0-6182 GCA_046593995.1 Polyangiales bacterium | reverse complement strand
GCCACGCGTTGTAGGTCTGGTGCGTGGTCGCGGTCGACACCATCAGGATTGGCATCTTCGGACCGTTGTCGTCGCGGACGACGAACACGGTCTCGGCCTGGTATCCGTCGGCGCGCTCGATGCGCGCGACGTAGAAGCCGTGCGGCCAGCCGGACGTGTCGAACGTGGTCGAGTCGTGCCAGCCGGCTTGAGCCATGCCGTACGTCGAGTCGGCCGACGGGTACGGCTGCGAGTCCGACGAGAGACCAGAGCGATAGGCGATCTGCCGCGACGTCGATCCGCCGTAATAGCCGAGGCGGAGGATGCGCACGTTGTAGCTCGTGGTGGAGCGGACCTTCAGCCGGAGCGACTCGCCCGCGGCGATCGACCAGCGGCCCGGGTAGACGTCGACCAGGCCCGCGCCGTTCGCGGTCCCGTCGCGCGTGACCGGCCAGCGACCCCAGCCGGCCTTCGCGTTCTCGGTCGAGATGTACCCGGCGCTCGCAGTGGCCGAGCAGAGGATGGTGCCAACGAGGAGCGCGGTGAAGGTGGCGATGCGGCGCATGCGACGCGGGCCGTATCAAGCGGCGTGCCTACCGACCGTGCGCTTCGATTGCTCGGCGGATCCGGCCACACCCGCTGCGTTGCGCTCGACGGAATTTTGGGTATTCATTTTGTTCGGCTCCGGGAGGCAGACGGCGATGGAGGTCGCGGTACGGGCTGGCGACGTGCTGGGAGGCAAGTACCGCATCGAGCGCCAGCTCGGTGCGGGCGGCATGGGGGTCGTCGTCCTCGCGACGCACCTCGAGCTCGACGAGCGCGTCGCGATCAAGATCCTGCTTCCCGACGCCGCCACCGTCGCGGACACGACGCTGCCCGTCGACGCATCCTCCGCGACCGACACGCTGGCGGAGCCGAACGACATCGGGGGCGCCGCGCCTCCGCGTGCGTGTGACTGCGATCTACGGGCGCGTCACGGCGACGCGTCGTGGTCGGTCCTCGCGCTCGCGAACGTGCTGGCGCGCCGTCGCAACCGTTCAGAGCGCTCCGAGGCGTGACTCCACTCAATCTGTTCAACAGCTTCAACCGACGACATGATCGCGACGAGTTGCTTCGGCGCCATCACCGCGCAGACCACGACCGCGACAAACGGCCAGATTAGATTGGATGCGGTCGCCCTGGTGTTCTACCGCTGATAGTCTCCGGACGATGCGACACTCCCTCCTCTTCTGCGCGGCTCTTCTCACTGCGTGCGGCGGCTCCGACGAGCGCGGCACGGTGACCGACTCCGCAGTCGTAGACACCGAGGGCAGCGATACCAGCACCGCTGTCGATACCGGCACCGCTGTCGATACCGGCACGGTCACCGACAGCCGTACCGCGACCACCGACACCGGCGCACCGAAGCCGGACGCGATGGGGGACACCGGCGTGGCGTGCAATGACCTCGCTCAACTCGGGGCCGAGGTCTTCGCCGACCAAGTGGCGATGCCGTATCCGAGCACGTTCACCGGGGGCACGATCGCCCCCGGTACGTACACGCTCACGAAAATCACCGACTACACCGGCGTCGGCGGCATGACCGGCAAGGACACCACCCCCGAGCGCCAGACGCTGGTCATCGCCGGCTCCTCGTTCAACAACGTTCGCAAGAGCGGCACCACGCCGGAGAAGCGCTTCACATCCTCGTTCACTCTGGCCGGCAGCAAAGCAACGTTCGTCGACTCCTGTCCCAGGCCGCAGACGGTGACGCTCGACTACAGTGCGACGGCGACTACGTTGGAGCTGGGGCTCGATCTCGGACCGCAGGGAGGCACGTTCACCTACACCAAGATGTAGTGCGTATCGCAGTCGTCGCGGGGCTCGTACGGATGCCCCACTCGAGACGCTGGGCTCGAGAACGGTTCACAGCGCTCCCAGGCGTGACTCGATCTGCTTCAACAGCTTCGCGTACCCGCCCTCGAGCGTGAGTGCCTTCCCCTCTTTCAGGGCGGTCTCCAACGCCGCGCGCTCTCCGCCCTTGTCGCCGTGCGCCTTGGCGATGTCGGCCTTCAAGACCAACAAGCGCAGCCTGCGCGGGCCGTACGCCTTGGTGAGGGAGAGCTCGATCGCCGCCTTTGCGTCGTCGAGGCGGCCCATCACCAGGTAGACCTTCGCGAGGCGTGCGGGCGCGTTGTAGTCGGAGGGGAAGTCCTTCGCCGTCTGCGTCAGCATCGGGAGCGCGCGGCCTGGCTCGCCGAGCTCGAGGTAGGCGAGCATCCGGTGCGCGTCGAAGACGGAGCGTGACGCCGGATCGGTGGCGCGCGCTGCCTCCTTCTCGAGGAACGTTGCCCACGCGCGCGCGAGCGCCTGCGCGGCCGGGATGTCGCCCGCGTCCTTGCGGTCTTCGACGAGCGTCTCGTAGAGGCCCGACCGATCGTCCGCGAGGATCGGCTCGCTCTCGTCCGCGGCCATCGCACGCACGAGATCGAAGAGCGTCTTCCCTGCCGCGTCGTCCTTCGCGGTGCGCGCGCACTGGAGGCCGACGACGGCGACGTTCGCGCGCGAGGTTCCCTTCGGGAGCTTCGGCGCTTCGTCGAGCGCGAGCTTCGCGCAGCCGGCGGGATCCTTCTTCGCGAGCTGCGTGATCAACGCATCGACGACGCGCGCGCGGCGGATCGGATCGACGGTGCGCGCGAGCGCCTCGCGGTACTCGGCGATCGCGCCGTCGAGGTCCCCGCTCGCGGACGCGCGGCTCCCTTTGATGAAGTGCGCGCTCGCTTCCGCAGCCCCGGGCTTCTTCCCGCCGCTCCCGTCCATCGCGTCGGCCGCGTCGCCGAGGAGCAGGATCAGCTCCGGCGTCGTCGCGGCGCCGAGCCACTTCAGGGTCGGCACGTCGGTCGCCGCGTCGATGACGAAGAGCGTGGGCCAGGCCTCGATCGGGTGGGCGGCGACGAACGCCGCGTTCGACTCCTTCTCGGTGTCGATCGTCGCCCACACGAAGCGATCGGCGAGCGGTGCGAGCCGCGGATCGCGGAGGACGTACGCGCGAAGGCTGAGGCAGGTGTGGCACCAGGGCGCCCAGACATCGACGAAGATCGGCTTGCCGATCCGCTTCGCCTCTGCGGTGGCGCGCGGCCAGTCGTCCTCGATGAAGGGGAGCGCGAACCCCGCGGGCTGGGCTGCCTTCGCCGGTGGAGATCGCACCGCAGACGTGGGGCTCGCGCACGCCGAACCGAGCGAGACGAGAAGGGGGAGAGCGAACGAGCGCACGATGCCCCAAAGCCTGCCTCCGCGAAGCCATCGCGGGAAGTCGCCCCACGGGGTGAGGTGCGCCCTTGGATCGCCCTTGGAAGCCCTGCGCGCGGCGCGACGACAGGTCATACTGCGCTCTCGGTGAAGAAGTCCCACGCGCGCTCGTTCGTATCCCTCCTCGTGGCGGCGGCCGCGCTGCTGACGCTGGGGCTCGAGACCGCGTGCAGCGAACGCGCGCCGCTCGCGGGCGGCGGTGGCGGCGGGTACACGCCCGTGCCGCTCCCGCCCGGGGCCGGACCGAGCGATACCGGCACGCCATTCGACGCGGCGGGCTCCATCGAGGGTTACGCCAACGGTCCGTACGGCAAGGCGAAGGGGCAGATCTTCCCGTCGCTCACCTTCCAGGCCTTCCGCGACGCGACCGCGCCCTGGGGCACCGTCGCCATGAAGGACTTCTACGATCCCGACGGCGCGAAGCAGATCCGCGGCGTCGTCGTATTCGTGGCGGCGCAGTGGTGCGGCGTCTGCGCGCAGGAGTTCAAGTGGCTCCCCGACGCGTGGGAGACGAACTACCGCGCGAAGGGCGCGCAGTTCCTGGTGGTGATGATCCACGATCGCGCCTCGAAGCCGGCGACCCAGCAGGTCGCCGAGGAGTGGCGCGCCTACTACGGGATCGAGTTCGGCGTGGGCATCGATCCCGCGATGGACGCGCTCCCCTTCAACACCGGCCCGCTCGCGCTGCCGTATGCCTACGTGATCGATCCGCGCACGATGAAGATCGAGGCAGTGCTCTCGGCGGCGCAGCAGCCCCCGACGATCCCCGCCCTCGACGCGCTCCTGACGCGCAACAGCGACTAGCGGCCGCTCGCCTCGCCTGCTCCCGTCGAGACCGGCACGTGGGCAAAGGTCTCACGATCGGCATCGCAGGAACGGTACTTCGCGGCAGCGGCCCGGTGTTCGACCTGCTGTGATGAACGCGTGAGCTGGTCCCTTCGAGCTGCGACGCTGGCTGCCGTGAGCGCGGTGAGCGCAATCTCCGGGGGCGCGCTGGGGGCGGGTGTGACGACGACGTTCGACTACGACGACGCGCGCTTGATCGGCGACGACGAGCACGAGGGTGGCCTCGTCCACCGCGTCGGCACCGCGGCCAAGGGCGCGCTGCCGCTGGTCGTCTACCTCCACGGCGTGAACGAGAAGGGGCCGCTGCACCGCGGTCTCGCCGCACCGGGGTTCGATCTCCGCGACACCGCCGATGGGCTGTTCGCCGACGGCGCGATCGGCCCGCTGTTGCTCGCAGGTCCGAGTCAGACACGCGACGCGTGGACGGGGCGTCGGCTCTGGCAAGGGTTCGATATCGAGCGCTTCGCCGACGCCGTGGACGCGAGCCTCGCGGGCTCTTCCACTGCGAGCATGGGCGGCGCCATGATGAAGGTCGACCGCGCGCGGGTGATCCTCGTCGGGCACAGCGGCGCCGGCTGCAACCCGACGGGCGGCATCCTCGCGCGCTCGTCGCTCCGCCCGTCCGCGATCGTCGCCCTCGACACGTGCATGGACGCGGAGTTCGGTCGCGCGTTCGGCGAGGCCGCAGACGTGGCGCCGCTGCACGTGTTCTTCCAGAGCGTCCTCTGGCCACGCGAGATCGACGCGTTCCGCACCGCGTTCACCGCGACCCTCGCGGCCAAGCCGGGGCGCGTCGGATCGGTGACGAAGCTCGACGTCCCGGGTGCCGCCAACCCGCACGACGAGATCGTCCCTGCCGCGCTCGCGAAGCTCCTCCCGACGCTGGTCCCGCCGCCCGCCGACTGAACGAGCGAGTTTGCGCAAAGGCGCTTGCGCAAGAACCCTTGCGCAACTCGCACGGCCAGAGCTGCATTGCGCATCGGGTTGCACAATCCGTGAAGCGAGATTGCGGCGTGCCTGGAATCGTGCGTCGGGACGCTCTCGATTCATCGTGATCGGTCATGGCTCGCGGCTTGCGAAGAGACGCGATCATGCTGCGCACTCCCACTTCGCGTCTCACGAGGCGTCTCACGGGTATGTCACTCCTGAAGTCTGCCGGCGCTCTCGTCGGCGTGCTCGGAGGGATCACGTACCTGCCGTTGCAGACCGGCTGCTCCACCGCGGAGGGAGGGTACAACGCCGTCCCGCGCTACACCCTCGACGAGGGGGCCGATCCCGACGCGAAGTGCATCGTGAAGTACGAGGACTCGAGCGACGTGCCCTCCGACGCGGAGAGCAAGTTCGCGTACACGGCGGGTCCCGGCACGCGCCGCACGCTCTTCGTGAATCGCTTCGGCGGGACGTACTACCCGGGGTCGAACAACTCGTCGACGAACCGCTCGAGCATCCCGGGCTCCACGGCGACCATCCCCGAGTACCGCAAGGGGGACGATCGCTGGAAGAAGCTCTTCGCCTGCGTGAAGAAGCAGTTCGAGCGCTGGAACCTCGACGTCACCGAGACGGATCCGGGCGACGCGCCGCACATCGAGGCCGTCGTCGGAGGTCGCCCGCAGAACGTCGGCCTCGGGAGCGGGATCGGGGGCATCGCGCCGATGACCGGCAGCTGCTCGAACGCGGTCGTCGAGCGCGCGGTGGTCTACGTCTTCAGCGAGGTCTTCTCGAGCGACCAGGAGGAGTGCCAGGTCGTCGCGCACGAGGCCGGTCACGCGCTCGGGCTCGATCACCAGTACCTCTGCGAAGATCCGATGACGTACCTCCAGGGGTGCGGCGCGAAGACCTTCCAGGACAAGGACTCGTACTGCGGCACCGGCTCGCCGCAGTCGTGCGGCTGCGGCCCGAAGCAGAACTCGGTGCGGCACCTGACGAAGTGGCTCGGCCCGAAGTCGTCGGGCGGGAGCGATGGTGGCGCGCCGCCGCCGCCGCCGCCTCTACCTGGGAGCGATGGTGGTGCGCCGCCCCCGCCGTCACCTCCTGGGAGCGATGGTGGTGCGCCCCCGCCGCCCGCCGAT
>JBKJQC010000919.1:0-6325 GCA_046593995.1 Polyangiales bacterium | reverse complement strand
CCTCGAGGCCGTCGACCTTTTCGGCGCGCGGCGTGAGCGGGCCGCTGCCGGCGAGCCCGAGCCCGACGTCGATCGCGTCGCGCAAGAGCTCCTCGCGGAAGTCCATCACCTTGCGCGAACGCTGGAGGATGGTGCGGCAGTCGTCGATCTCGCGCTTCAGCGCCTTTACGTCGGCGCGCTGGCTCTCGAGCTCCTCGCGCGTGGTCTCGACCTGCGTGGGGAGGACGGTCGCCTCGTCGATCGCCGGGAGCGACTGCGCATCGATCCCGCGGGCGAGCGCCTGCTCGATGCGCACCATCACGACCTCGCCGAGCGTGCCGAGCTCGTGCTGGATCGTCTCGACCTTGCCGACGAGCTTCTCGAGCACCGCGTCCTCGGCGCGTGCTGGGTACACGAAGTAGTGGCAGCGCACTTCCTTCGACGGCTGGAGCGTGCGATCGATGCGGCCGTTGCGCTGCTCCATCCGCGCCGGGTTCCACGGGACGTCGAAGTGGAAGAGATCGGCGCAGTGATTCTGCAGGTTCAGGCCCTCGCGCGCGGCGTCGGTCGCGATGAGGATCCGCACGGGGTGCTCCTCGGGATCGCCGTTGAACGCATTCTGTAGCTCCTCGCGTGTGTCCTCGCCCATGCCGCCGTGGAACACCGCGATCCGCTCGTCGCCGAGGTCGGTGTCCTCGATGGCATCGCCGATCGTGCGCTGCAGGTAGCGCATCGTGTCGCCGTACTCGGTGAAGACGATCACGCGCTCGGGTTTCCACTTCTTCCCGGTGAGCAGGCGCGCGCGGATCCACGAAAGGAGCTCCGTGGTCTTGCCGTCGACCGACACCCGGTGCTGCTGCGACAGCGCGCTCATGCGATCCAAGAGCTCGCGAGCCTGTCCCTCGGGGGTGCGGAGCGCGCGCGTCGCCGCCGCGACTTCCGCGGCGTCTACCTCGTCGAGCTCCTCGTCGTCCCTTCCTCTCGTGTCGTCCCCCTCCTCGTCGCGGCTCCGCTCTGCGCGAGACCGCAGCGACGACGCGAGATCGAGCTGCGCGTCCTTCGCGCCCCTGCCGGAGGCGATGCGCTCGCGATGCGCCGAGAGCGTGCGATGGAACGCCGCCACGCTCGACAAGAGCCGCTTCTGCAGGTTGATGAAGACGAGCTGCCCCTGGCCCTTCTCCGGCCGCATCAACACGGCGTACGCGGCGAGGAGCTTCGAGAGCTGGACCTCGACGTGATGGTCGCCGGCGATCGCCACGCGCACCACCTTGCGCGTGGGGAAGTCGTCCTTCCCGAGCGCCTTCAGATCGCGCTTCAGCCTGCGTACCATCACCGCCGAGAGCGCCTTCGAGCCCGCCTCGATGGGGACGCCGCGCGTGAACCGCTGCGGATCGAGCATCGCCATGAGTGCGCTGAAGCTGTTGCTGTGACCGTTGTGCGGCGTGGCCGAGAGAAAGAGGCGGTTCTCGAACCGCTCTCCGAGCTCGTCGCGCACCATCCGGGTCAGACCCGAGTCGATCGCGTAACGGCTCGCCGACGCGGGCGCCGCGGTGTGCGCCTCGTCGAGCACCAGCATGCTCTTCTTCTTCCGCCGCCCGAGGTGCGCCAACAACGGCTCGCGGTACTCCGGCCGGCGCAGCGTCTGGTAGCTGACGATGAAGCGGTTGTGCGTCGACCAGGCATTGGTGGCGAAGCCGCGCTCGCGCCGCCGCCGCGCGACGAGCTCGCGGTCCATCACCTCGAAGCGCTGACCGAAGCGCTTCTCCATCTCACCGCGCCACTGCATGCAGAGCGCAGCGGGGCACACCACGAGGACGAACTCCACGCGCTGCCGGAGCTGCAGCTCCTGGATGACCAAGCCCGCCTCGATCGTCTTGCCGAGGCCGACGTCGTCCGCGATGAAGAGGTTGGCGCGCGGGAGCTCGAGCGCCTTCTTCAGCGGCGTGAGCTGGTGATCGAGCAGCTTGATGCCCGCGCGGAAGGGCGACTGGAAGAGATCGGCGCGGGTCGCGGTGACCTGGTTCCACTTCAGCGCGTGGAAGTAGGCGGCGAACTCGCGCGCGGGATCGATGCGCGTGACCGTACCGAGCCCCTCGGCCTCCGGCTGGAGCACACGCGCGCCGAGCTCGAGCTCCCAGAGCACCGAGAGCGGTCGTCCTTGTGCGTCGTCGTCGAGGCAGACCAGGTCGACACGCGTGGCCTCGTCCGAGGCGGCAGGTGCCACGACGTCCTCGACCAGGTACTGACGCTGCCGAACGAGCGTGACGTCGCCGGCCTTGGGCGTCGATCGTCGAACGACACGCGCGCCGAAGAGGGCAGGGGGTGGCGCGCTCTCCTTTTCGCCGGATGCCCGAAGGATGTGCGCGGCGAGCTCCTGACGCGCGCGGCTCGCCGCGTCGATGCCGTGCGCGGTGCATGCCGCGCGAAGCTCGTCGCGACCCATCCACTCCACGAGCGCCCGGAGCCGCACCTGCTCCGAGCGGGCGAGCGCGATCGCGATCTCCGCCTTCGTCCCCTTCTGCGGGACGGCGACACCGAAGTGGCGCGCGAGGTCGAACAAGCGCGTCTTGGTGGCAAGCGCGTCGAGCAGCGAGTGGACGGTCGGGGGATGAGACGTTGCCGCGGCCTTCACGTGCTCCGCATCTTAGGCCCAAGAACGAGCCTGCGGATGTATCGAACGCGCGCGTCGATCAGCAGCGGCTCGAGATCCACTCGAGCGCAGCGTCGGCCGCGAAGCGCGCGAAGTCGCCGGGACGAGTCTCGCGCACGACGAGGCCCTCACGCGCGACACGATGGCGGAGGATGACGTCGGCACCGTCCAGATGCACGAGGTCGACGCCGCGACCGCTGACGAGGGCGAGCCGCTCGTGGATCGCGAGCTCGTCCTCCGACGACAGGTCGGGATCCAGCAGCACGGCGACGTCGACGTCGCTCGCATCGTGCTGCTCACCGCGCGCGAACGACCCGAAGAGCACAGCGAGCCGAACCGCGCCGCACTCGCGCAGCGCGGCACGCAATCGCTCGACCATGGCCACGTCCACGTCGACAGAATACCGGATCCAGGGCGCGAGGGCCCGTCCCGCGTGAGCGACCCTAGACCCTGGACCCTAGACCCTCGACCTCTTCAACGCGTGAGCTTGTACGTCTGCGCGATGCCGCTCGGCGAGGAGACCAGGATCACGTACGTGCCGGCGCCGTTCGACGTCTTGGTGATCTCGGTGGGCGTCGTGTTCGCCACTTTGTAGTAGCTCCCGTTCACGAGCTTCCACATCTGGATCTGCGCATCGCCCGCGGCCGCGAGCTTCATCGAGTAGCTCACCGCGGTCGCAGAGACCGTCCAGGAGAACCAGTCCTGGTTCGTGCCGGTGAGCGCGCCGCAGATCTCCTTCGAGGTCCCGAACGCGTCCGGCGCGGTGTACGTGTCGTTCGGCTCGCTCTCGCTCAGCGCGCACGCGGGCGTGGGAGTCGGCGTGGGAGTCGGCGTCGGCACCGGCGTGCTGCTCGCCCAGCCGCCGTTCCCCTTTACCTGCGTGTCGATCCACGCGTAGACGAGGTCGACGCGCGCGAGCACCTGCGTGCCGCTGCCAGCGCCGGAGTTCACTGCCACGATCTGGTGCGGCGTCTTGCCGGGCAGCTCGTCGGGACCGCCCGAGTCGCCGGACTGGATGATCTCGTTCGAGTAGTACGAGTACGGGTAGCCCACGCGGCTCCCGTTCTGCACGGCCACCGGCGCGCCGACGAAGAGCGCGGTGCTCGACGCGGTGCCGTCCTGGATGCGACCGATGTTCACGATCTGCGTCCCCTCGGCGACGCCGGTCTGCGCGACGAGCGGGTAGCTCGCGAGCGTGATCGGCGTGTCGAGGATCACCAATCCGACGTCGTGCTTGTTCGGGTCGACGAGCTCGCTGCTGACGCCGGCCCAGTCGTAGGTCACGCCGCGGGTTCCGTATGCGGTCTGGTTGCCCGCGAAGGGGGTCGTGATGCGCCACTTCACGAAGCCTTCGACGCAGTGACCGGCGGTGAGCACCACGCGCGGCGCGATGACCGCGCCCGAGCAGATCTTCGAGGGCCAGGACGCACCGGCGCTGTACATGTCCACCAATGCGGACTCGGGGTACGCGCTCGCGCTGCTCGCGCCGATGATCGGCGCCTCGGTCGGGGCGGAGACACCTTCGTCGATCTCGTCCATCCCGCCGCCGACGGCGGCGGTGCAGCCTGCAGACATCAGCGCGAAGAGGGCGAGCGCGAGCGAGGACTGACGGAGGGTGCTCGACAGGTTGGTCACGTCCCCGACAGAGGCACGCTCCGCACCAAAACGGCGATCGAGGAATCATCCGCGCGTGGCGATCTCGTCGTCCTGCGAGATTGGAAAAGAGATCCGATGCATGGCGCCGCATGGGACCGACACGCACCGCGCGGCACCTCCACGCCGAAATGGATGCGTGACTCCATGCGTCCGCGCGACCCGCGGACATGACCGCGGAAAGCTCCCACCTCTCGGGTGAGGGCACACGATTCACCGCATGAAAACAGGCGCTTCGTGCGCTCGGGCGCGATCGTTACCGCGGCGCCGTCATCGCGTGATGTCTGGAGAGAGCAGGACGCGTGCCGGCCTCACGCGCGGATCTGCGCCTCGGTCTGTCGCTGCACGTACCCCGCGACGAGCTTCGCTTCGGCGACGTCGTCCTGGCTCACGAGGCCGAGGTATTGCTCGCGATCGAACACCGCCACGACGGGCACGCTCTCGCGGGTCATGCGCGCGTAGACCTCCTCGAGCGGTTCCTCCGACGAGACACGCGTGAACACCGGCCGCATGAACGCGGAGACGGGGAGGTCGCGCGTGTCGCGCGAGAGGGCGTCGAGCACGTCGCGTCGGGTGACGATGCCGACCAGGCGCCGCTGCAGGAGCGGCCGCGTTTCGTCGAGGTCGAACACGGCGAAGTCGGGCTGGTAGCTCGTCAGGATGTGATCGACCACGGTGCTCACCTTGTCGGTCGGCGCGAGCACGATCGCGTTCTTGTTGAAGACCTCCCCCATGCGCAGCGAGCGGAGGACGCTGCGACGCGACGGCTCTTTCTGCTCGGCCGTCGCGCCGATGAAGATCACCAGGGCGGTGAGCGCGAGGGCGTAGTTGCTCGACGCGACGCCGAGGATGCCGAACGCCACGGCCACCAGCTGACCGAGCCCGGCCGCGATGATCGTCGCCGTCGTCGTGCCGATCTTCGTCGCGAGCAATGCGCGGAGCACGCGCCCGCCGTCGAGCGGGAGCGCCGGGATCATGTTGAAGAGCGCCATCATGACGTTCGCGCTCAGGAGCCAGACGAGGAGCGTCGTCATCGAAGGCTGCGCGAGCGCCGCCCGCGTCACGGTCTCCCCCTTCATCTGCGCGAGCTCGAGCTTCGCGCCGGTGACCACGAGCAGCACCGCGGCGATCATCACGTTCACGGCGGGCCCGGCGATCGCGACGAGGATCTCCTGGATCGGCTTCGGTGCGTCCTGGTCCATCTGGGCGGCGCCGCCGAATGGGTAGAGGACGATCTCGTCGGCGGGGAGCTGGAACGAGCGGGCGACGAGGGCGTGCCCGAGCTCGTGGAGGCCGACGCACACGAACAAGAGCAACATCGTGACGATGCCGAAGAGCGCGCCGCGCAGCCCGTGCGGGCGCCCCCACTGCCAGGCACCGAGCAGGAGCACGAGCACGAACGAGGCGTGGACCTTGACCTCCACGCGGGCGATGCGAGCCACCCCGATCGACCAGGACACCGGCCCGGTCTTCGGAAGCCGGCTCACCCGGGGGATGGTCGGGATGCTGTTCCTCGTGCCGGTCGGATTCACCCTCCACTGATCGTGGCTGGAGCGCCGATCGTCAAGCGAACGCCAGCGCAACGACCACGAAGATGCCCGGACCGTGCGGGCCGGAGTATGTTTCTCGGAGGCGGCGCGGACGGTGCTGCCGGGGGATCTCCCGTGTTCCATCGCGCGTGGCTGCTGATCGGCTCCGTCTTTGCGTTCGCTGCCTGCGATCGCAAGGCGCCCGCGCCCGTCGACGGCCCCGGCGGGACCGCGCAGAACGCGGCGAGCGCTGCGCCGACCGCACCGCCGACCCCGGTCCTCCCCGGAGCGCTCGAAGGCGATCCGCGCGAGGCCGCGCGCACGCTCCTCGGCATCCCGCCCAAGCCCGGCCGCGCCATCGCTACCGTAGAGTCGTTCAGCAACGCCGATCCCCAGGTCAACGCCGCCGGCGTCCTCGCGGCGACCGGGGCCAGCGGCCGAGTGATCACCGTCTATGCGACCGCGAAGGGCATCGAGGTCGGTGGACCGATCGACCTCGGCGCTGTCCGCTACC
>JBKJQC010000773.1:0-4543 GCA_046593995.1 Polyangiales bacterium | reverse complement strand
TGCGTCGGCGATCGGCCGATGCAGTTCGAGTCCGAGGCGCATTCCAGTCCGCAGCCCCCGCCACAGAGGCCGAGCGGCTTCCCATTCGCCGGACACGCGACGTCGGGGATCGTTGTGCCCGGAGTCCACGGAGAGCCGTCTTGCCACCGGCACGGTACCGAGAACCCGTCCTTCGCCGCCTTCGCGCAGAAGCTCGGGTCGATGCACCAACGGTCGTTGGGCTCGTACACGACGCATACGTGCGACGGGTTGCCGCAACGCCCACAGGAGCCGCTGACCACCCCGCTCTTCACCGCAGTCTTGCTACAGAGGCCGTACGGGATCACGGCCCCGGACTGATCCTGCATGTTCAGGCAGGGCTCACATTCGGTACCCTGGTTGCAGGTGCTCGAACAGATGGGTGCACCGTTGGAGAACTTGCACGGATCTGTCACGACATCCTGAGCGGCATCGGACGCAGCATCAGCGGCATCGGACGCAGCATCGATGGTGTCGCCGGCCGCGTCAGGGATTGCTTGCGGCTCCACGCTCCCACCGCAGGCGCCGAGCAGGACAGAGACGAGGATCGCGTATCTCATAGGTCCTCGTAGAGGTCGTCGAGATCGCCATCGGTGAGGCCGGCGTGCTGGCCGGATGACGTCGTGCGCACGGGCTTGCAGTCCGTGGAGCCCGACGTGAGAGCGTTAAGGGTGAGCACGTCGGCGGGTTCGGGGTTATCGGGGTCCGACCAGACGAGTTCCAACTCCTTGGGCATGACGTTGACGCGCTTCGCGGCCGGATGCCACCAGCAGCGGTCGTAGTCGGTTTCCTCCGCCTGGTCGTCCACATCCTCGACCTTCTTGCGGCATTCGAAGCCCTCGGGTGAAAGCGCGTTCGCGATCTGCATCGCCCTCATCTGGTCCATCTTGCTTCGGAGCAGGAAGCCGAGCCAGTTGCGCGCTCCGGGCGCCTTGCCGCAGAAGTCGGCAGGCTGATCTTCGCACAACACGAACGTGGGTTGCGCTCGTGCCGCCACCCCGGCCGCGGCGTCACCGTAGAGGCCGATCGCGCGGAGCTTTCCAGGCAGCTTGTTCCGTAGCGCGTCTTGCACATCGTTGTTCAGCGCGACCTCATCCTCGGTGCTGGTCGGGTGATAGGTGTGGACCCGTCCGCCGGGCAGGAGGTAGATGCCAGCGAAGCCGTGTTCGAGATACGCCGCGTAGTTGACGCCGAACTTGATGTCGGCGTCCGGGAGGACGTCGACCTGTGCGCTGAAAGAGAACGCCATCCCGAATCCATCGCGCACCTCTGTCCCCGCATCATTCGCGAGGAAGAAGGACGACTGCACCAGGAAGGCGTGCGTCGTCGGCTCTCTTCCCTTCGCTCTGATCTTGTCGTGGAAGGCCCGTTCGACACCGCCCTTGATGACTTGCAGCAGCCCCTTCCCATCGTCCTGAATGAAGGGGAGTCGCGTACGACAGGCGCCATGGTCGATGAAGCGCGCCATGTTCGCGCGGAAGGGAACACGCGCAGCTTTGCCCCCAACGGCTGATGCGTGGATCGTGTCCTGAATCATACCGTACCGCTGCGTGGGGGAGGGCCGGTTGAAGATGAAGAACTCCCGTGAGCCGAGGGCAGTCACGGTCGCGACTGAACGCATGTCCTCTCCCGGAAAAGTAACCGGGCCGGCTACCGGCAAGAGTCCTTGCGCGTTCCACCCGTGCGTGCGTCGGTTCGCGATCCCCTCTCTCTCCCACCGAAGCTGAGCGGGCACCCCCTTCGGGATCTTGTTGAACTCCGTTTCGGTCGGGTACTGAGTGAAAAACATGTCGATGCTGACATCCGACACTGCATCGTAGTCGGTGTCGCACCCCCCCTTCGCGCCGAACGTCGCTGCACCTGCCATCATGAGCCCGCCGTACCGCAGTACACGAATCGTACCGAACCTGCTCGCCATGCTCGATCCTCCGTCGGGGAGAGTCCCCCTCGGAAGAAGGGTCGACACCACCTCGCCGCGAGTTGCGCGGATCGGGTCTGCTCGACGAAAATCTCTGATCGTGCGCTCCTGGCTTCAGCGGCAGTACGAGCGGCGGATGAGCGGTCTACGAAGGGCAACACCGTGCCTGGGGTTCACGGTCGAGCGTTGACGACTGGACGAGGATCTCGATCGCCGCCAAGGGCACGCGGTGTAGATCGGACCATGGAACAACCTCTCGACGCCGAAGCGCGCGTTCGTCACGACCTCAGACTGGCCCGTCAGATCGCGGGCACTTCCACCAGACGCGCAGGTTCGAGCCGTGGCTCACCTCCGACGGGTGCAGGTCGATGTTGCGTGTCGGGTGCCACTGGGCGACGAGGTTCGGGTACGGTTCGGGTGCCCGGCGATCCACTCCTCGATCTGCGGACAGCGAGCCGCTCCTCGTGGGTGAGCAGCCGGTCGGGCGCTCGGGGAGACGGTCGGGGGTGGGCACGTCGGCGCACGAGAGGAACTCCGCGCCGTCACGCGCTGATGCCGGCCGCCGTCGCCTTCGGCGTAAACCACTTCCGGCACTCAGAGCACCGACCGCGCTGCGACCTCGGCGCAGAGTCCGGCACCCGCGCCAACCGGCGCCGGTGGGTCACGACGAGGGCGCCCGCTGAAGGACGCCCGGACAGCGCCGGAGCTTTCCGGGAGATCCGCGCGAAGTGCGACCTCCCCACGCATATCACCGAGGTGCCGCTCCGCTTCCACGACGCCCGTGGATGCGTGGGGACGTGGATCAAGAACGCGCACGTCTCGGACTCGATCATCCGGCGGCTCCTCGGTCACGCGCCCGTGGGCGCGCCGAGGAGAAATACTTCAAGGGCAACCTATTGCTGGCCCTCGTCGGGGCCCAGACGAAGCGTCCCGCTGACGTGGCGATCGACGCGCTGACGAGTCGGTCGAGGTCTTCGCACTCGTGGCACGCACATCGCCGAATCCGGTGACCGAACCTCGCAGCGGGTACGTGCCGAAGTGGCGGATGATCGCGTCGACGAGCTCCTATGGCAGGGGCTCGATCTTGTTCAATCTTGTGCAGGTTGCACAAGGCGGCGAGGCATCGCCTTGTTTTCTGAGCCAACCATGGGATTTGAACCCACGACCTGCGGTTTACGAAACCGCTGCTCTACCACTGAGCTAGGTTGGCAATCCCTTGGAAAAGGGAGGCGGACCCTACCACCCTCTTTCGGGGGGTCAAGATGTCACCGGACGTCGTGGGCCTTCACGCGCGCAGAGCCCGTGGGCCGTCGGATCCTCGCTTCGGTCATCGCGCGCGCGGGCACGCCGGTGCGAATTCGCTGCGTCCGGCGGGCATCTTTGGCATCTTGCTCGCCCGATGGCCGAGATGAACGAGAAGACCGAGCTCTATCGCAACGACTACATGACGGTGATCCACGAGGCCGGGCACCTGATCCTCGCGTGGACCCGCGAGGAGCCGAACGACGAGCACGCGACGGCGACCGCCAAGGAGGTGACCAAGGCGCTCGACGCCGAGAGCGCCGCCCACCCCGGCGAGAAGTTCTACGTGCTCGTCGATCTCACGGTGGTGAAGAAGACCTTTCCCCGCGCGACCGCGACCTACACGCAGTGGCTGATCGGCCATCGCGATCGCATCAAGGCGGGCGCGTTCGCGACCAAGAGCTTCATGCTGCGCACCGCGGTCTCGGCCGCGATGCTCGTCCCCGGCCTCACGATGAAGGGCTTCGCGGACGTGCACGACGCGAAGGCGTTCTTGAAGTCGAAGGCCTGAGCGTCACTCCCGCGCGATCAGCCACGCGCGCGCGCCGAACGTCACTTCCCAGCCGCACGCGCGCGCGAGCTCGAGCGCCGCGGGGCCAGCGGCGTCGACGGCCACGACCACCATGCGCTCCGCGTCCCCCGAGGCGACGAGATCGTGCGCGACCTCGAGGGCCTCTTCGTGCGCGTCGAGGCCGCGCGACACCGCGAGGTTCGGGCCCGTGAGGCCGAAGGCGATCGAGCACTCGCCGGCTGCGGCGTTCGGGGTGGTGTACGCGAAGCGGCGCCCTTCTGCGTGGTCCGCGCCCTTCTTCCGCATGTTCTCGTCGTAGCGCGCGTTCACGTCGATCGTCGCGAGCGCGGTGCCGAGGACGATCCCCGCGCCGCGGAGCGACCCGATTTCCGTGACGAGCGCGCCGCACGCCCACAACGCGAGCCGGCAGAGGTGGTCCATGCGTGCGAGGCGCTCTTTGGCGATGCCGCTCGCGGTCGCGATCGCATCGAGGTCGTCGCCGAGCGTCGCTGCGATCGTCACCTCGGAGACCGTGCGCACGCCGTGGTGCGGGTGCTCGCGCGCGACCGATGGCCCGATGACCAACGCCGCGTTGGCGCCACCGAACGCCGCGGAGAGCTTCAGCACGGCGCGGATCGGCTTCGCGAAGTGCGCCGAGCGCGGGGCCGCTCCGACGTCGGCATCGAGCTCGCCTGCGCCGGCGGTCGCGGGTGCGATCCCGCGCCGGACTGCGTCGATCGCGAGCGCGGTCTCGAGCACGCCGGCCGCGCCGAGGGTGTGGCCGATCGATGCCT
>JBKJQC010000572.1:0-12315 GCA_046593995.1 Polyangiales bacterium | reverse complement strand
GCTCGATCCTAGGCGTCTTGGCCCACGGGAGCGACGTGCGTTAGACGCGGACGACGTTGGCCATTGCAGAACGGGACGATTGGCGGACGAACGTGCTCGCAGCGGTGTGCGCGGTCGTCCCGCTGTCGTTCGCGGTGTTCTCGGATCCAGAGTCGCGCCCGTTCTCCGGCGAAGCGCGGGAGATCGTCCTCGGCCTCGGCCTCGGCAGCGACCATTCGTACGGCGCGCCGCTGATCGAGCTCCTCGCCTCGACGTCGAGCCTCGTACCGATCGGACCCGTCGACGCCCGAGCGACCGTCGCGGTCGCGATCCCGGCGGCCGTCGCGAGCTACCTCGTCGCGCGTCGGGTCGCGCGGTCGACACCCCTTGCGGCGTGGGGCGGCGCCGCGATCGCGCTCGCGTTCTCGGCGATGGCATCGGTGCTCCTGGCTGCGTCCCCGGCGAGCGCGTCGCTCGTGGTGATCGCGGTCGAGCTCGCGCTCGCAGGCGGCAGGGCGCGCAAGTTCCAGGCGTCGATGGCTGCGATGATCGTCGCCGCCTCTTGGTCTGCTCCGCGGCTCTTGCCCGCGGTCGCGTGCGCGGTCTGGCTCGCGCGCCGCGAGCGTCTCGCGTCCAGGGTCGCCGCGGGCGAGACGATGGCGCTCGGCGCTGCGCTCGTGATCGCGCCGTGCGTCGCGCTCTTCGCGGTCCGCGATGGGGCGTGGCTCTCCACCGGCCATGCGTTCGTCGACGGTGCGTTCCGCGGGACCGCCGCGCTCGTATCGTCCGGCGCCGCGCTCCGGGCCGTCATCGTGACCGCTGTCCTCGCGCTGGCGGCACGTTTCCTCGCACCACCGTCGAGCGTCTCGCGGTCGAGCGACGCGCGTGCTTCGGTCGTCGTCGGGGTCGTGGCGGCGGCGTGCGGGCTCCTGCTGCGTGCCGAAGGAGCCCTCGCGGTGGCGACCGCCGCAGTGGCGCCGCTCGCGACCGCGTCCGCCGGGGCCCTCGCGATCGCGGTCGATCGGCACGTCGCTCGCGCGCGTCGCCGTGCGCTGCTCGCGCTCGTACCGGCGCTCGCCCTCGGGCTCGGCGCACGCGCGTTCGAGGTCGAGCTCGACGCTCGCCGCATCGGCGCGGACGCGTGCGCCGCCCACGATCTCGCCGGCATCGCGACGCTCGGCACCGCACCTCCGCGCGCCGTCCTGCTCGTGGAGGACGACGAGGCGCTCCTTCGCTTCGCGCGCGAGCGACTCGTGCACGCGCTCCGCCCGGACATCCGCTTGCTGCCGACGCAGTCACTGCTCGCGACGGGGGCGGCGCGCATGGCCGGCCGTACCCTCGCCGAGGTGCCCGCGGCCCTGGAGCCGCTGCGCGCCCTCCTCGCGAGGGCGACGCTCGAGCCCGCCGACATCGCGCCGCTCGCGCAGAAGGCTCCCGTGCTCGTCGAGCTCTCCTGGCCCAGGCTCCACGCCGTTGCGCGGCACGCCGCCGCGACCGGCGGAGCTCTGTCGCTCGCGCTCGAACGCATCGACCCGAGCGATCGTCGACTGCGGCGACCGGTCCTCGAGCGACGTCTCGCCTTTTTCGCGCGAGCCCTCGCGTCGGCCGCGCCGAGCGATCGTACGCGGAGACTCTTTCGCGACGCAGCCGCGCGCGAGGCGCGCGCGTTCGCGTCGAGCGGCGATCGCGACGCCGCGCTCGCGGCTCTCGTCCGGGCGCAGGCGTTCGGTGCGGACGCAGACGCGGTCGCGCGTGCGACCGTCAAGGTCAACGCGAAGCAGACGATCGACGCCGATCCACTCGGCGAGTGATCACGTCTTCGGCTTGAAGACGACCGGGACCTTCACGTCCACGCAGCCACCCTTCGGCTTCGGGTACATCGCGATCATCTTGCCGCGGACGCACGTCTGCAGCTTGCCCGAGCCCGTCGTGTCGGAAGCGACGCTGGCCGAGCAGGTCTCCCCGTTGGTCCCGACGCGGACCATCATGACGATCTCGCCGGAGAGGCCTTCGTTCCCCTCGAGCGCCGTCTTGTAACACTGGCGCGCCGTCGCCGCGCGCGCGGCCGCGGTCGCCTTGATCTCCTCGGTGATCTGGCCGGTGCAGGTCGTCGGGCAACCCACGCCCCCTCCGCCTCCACCGCCGCCCGTCGCCGCAATCTTGGGCGCGGCGGAAGTGTCCTCGCCGGCGTCCTTCGGTAGCTCGATCGGTGGGAGATCGATCGTGGTCACCGGTCCAGCCGTCGTCGTCGCGGCGCTGACGGACGCAATGGGCGGCAAGGGCTTCGCGGTGTCGTCGCCCTTGTTCACCCAGCACAGGATCCCGCCGGCCGCTCCGAGCAGGAGGATCACGCCGATGATGACGACGGCGTTCCCCCCTTTCTCGGCCGGGACCTGTGAAGGCGGGGGAGCGTCAGCCATGATCTCGTCCTCTCCGGTTCTCACGCGCGAGCGGTGCCCCGTACGACGGGGCCTCGGTGGGCGCGGAGTCTAGTCGGGCACCGGCGCGTTCTGGGGAACGAAGTTGGCGAAACCACTGCCGCAGGACGCGGACGTTCCCTGTCCGGAGGGTCCCTCGGTCGCGTTGACACGGAACGCGTGTCCAGTATGTTCAGTCCCAGAGACGCACTCACAGAGTCGAGGGCAAGACACATGGACGACCGGAACAAGGCGAAGTCGCTGGAGCTCGCGCTCGCAGGCATCGAGAAGGAATTCGGCAAGGGCGCCATCATGCGCCTCAAGGACGGAGAGCTCCCTCACGGGGAGATCCTGACGGTCTCGACCGGGTCCCTCGGCCTCGACATCGCGCTCGGCATCGGCGGCTTTCCGCGCGGGCGCATCGTCGAGATCTACGGGCCGGAGTCCTCCGGCAAGACGACGCTGATGCTCCATGCAATCGCGCAGGTCCAGAAGGCCGGCGGCACGGCGGCCTTCATCGATGCCGAGCACGCGATGGACGTGACCTACGCCCGCAAGCTCGGCGTGAAGGTCGACGAGCTCCTCCTCTCGCAGCCCGACTTCGGCGAGCAGGCCCTCGAGATCGCCGACATGCTCGTGCGCTCGAACGCGGTCGACATCGTGGTGGTCGACTCCGTCGCTGCCCTCGTCCCCAAGGCCGAAATCGAAGGCGAGATGGGCGATTCGCACGTCGGCGTGCAGGCCCGCCTCATGAGCCAGGCGCTCCGCAAGCTGACCGGCTCGGTCGCGCGCTCGAACTGCCTGCTCATGTTCACGAACCAGATCCGCATGAAGATCGGCGTCATGTTCGGCTCGCCCGAGACGACGACCGGCGGCAATGCGCTCAAGTTCTACGCGTCGGTCCGCCTCGACATCCGCCGCATCGGCGCGATCAAAGAAGCGGTCGCGAGCGACAAGTCGAAGGACCCGCTCCACGTCGGCAACCGCACCCGCGTGAAGGTCGTGAAGAACAAGCTCGCGCCGCCGTTCCGCGAGGTCGAGTTCGACATCCTTTACGGCAAGGGGATCTGCCGCGCGGGCGACGTCCTCGATCTCGCGTCCGACCTCAACATCGTCGAGAAGTCAGGCGCCTGGTACTCGTTCCAGGGCGAGCGCATCGGCCAGGGACGCGACAACGTCCGCAACTTCCTCGATACCAACGCGAAGATGCTCGACAAGATCGAGCAGCTCGTCCTCGAGAAGCACGGCATCCGTCGCAGCACCATCGACGGCGAACCGGTCGTCGCGCCGAAAGAAGCGACCGGCAAGGAAGCAAAGGCCGCGGCAAACGGCGACGCGAAGAAGGCCGAGAAGCCCGCCCCCGCCGCGCGCAACTGAGTCACCAGCTCGAGCCTCCGGAGTCACTCGAGCCAAAGCTCGAACCTCCGGAGTCGCTCGAGCCAAAGCTCGAGCCTCCGGAGCCGCTCGAGCTGCTCGAATCACTCGAGCTGCTCGAGAACACCGATGAGATCGCCACGTCTGCGACCGCGCCGAAGATCGCCGACGACATCGAGCTCGACGAGGACGACGTGTTCGTCGACCACCTGTTCGAGGACGAAGAGGCCGCGGCGAGCGCGTCGAGGCGTTCGCGTTCGGCGCGGCGCACTCGTTCTTCGCAGAGCCGCTCTTCCGAGTCGGCGAGCGACCGCGCCCCTTCCGCGGCAATCATCGCTCGCTTCCAGTCTCTCGCGTCTGCGGCTGCTTCCGCTTCGCTCAGCTGGCTCGTCACGCGCGACATGTTCGGCGCGACTCCTTCGCCGTACATTCGCTGGCTCACGCGGCCAATGGCGCGCCGCGCGTTGTCGAGCTCACGCTCGGCCGTCGTGATCTCGTCGAGCTCGGCGCGCCAGACCTCCTGCGCCCAGTCGGCCTTCATGCGCGCCTGACGCACCGCCTCGACGAGCGCGTGCCCAGACTCTTCCCGTCTGGCGACTCGTACGCGAACGCTGCCGATCTCGGTGAGGGCGATCCGCACCGCCTCGGCGACGTGCTCGCGGTCGCGCGTCTCGCGCTCCACGGCGTGCTGCAAATCCTCGAGCGCGAGCTCGATCTCTCGCGCGGCTCCGTCCGCGAGGATCCAGGCCTGGATCTCGGCCCGCAGCTCGGCATCGATGGCGTGGAGCCTCTGCGCCGCCACGGTCGCGTCTCGCGAGATCGCGAGCCAATGCGGTCGGTCGTCCTTTGCTCGCTCCGCGGTCTCTCGAGCCGCGACGATGAGCGCGCGGGTTCGGTCGGCGAGCGCGGTCGAGACACCGCGCGTGAGCACGTCGCCGAGCGCGGCGATCGCGGCCTCGTTCTTGGCGAGCACGGACGTCGTCTCGATCTTCGCGGCGTCGAGCCGTGCCTCGATCTGCAGGATGGCGAGCACGAGCGCCTGCGCGCGCTCTGCCGCCGCTTCCGCGTGCCCGACGGCCTCGCGCCCGCCGAGATACCGCTGGTCTCCGTGATCGAGGAACGCCCGCGCGATGGCCCGCTCCGACGCTGCGAGGATCTCGTTGACGGTGCGCAGCGCGGCGGCCTCGTCTGCGAAGGCGGACGCGGCGTGCCGCTCTTCCAGCCGGAGCAGGGCCGCCCTCGAGTCCGGGAGCCGCTCGCGTACCGACGCGACCTTGGCGCGCACCGCTACGCATGCCGCAGGGACGTCGCGTCGCGCGGCCTCCGTGTGCTCGAGGTCCCGCGCGAGATCCTGCAGCGTGCGCGCCACGATCGCGAGGGTTGCCTCGGCAGCGCCCTCCTCGCCGTCCGCGATCGAGCGACGCACCTCGGCCCCGCGCGTCGCGCTGCGATCGAGGCGCGCGACCGGCGTGAGCTCGGGCTCGTCGAGACGGAGGCCTTCGCCCTGTAGCCGGGCGATCGTCTCCCGCAATGCGCGACCGGTCTGCGCGGCCTCCTGCAGAGCGCGCGCGGTATCGTTTCCTCTCCGCAGCCTCGTCGCGATGCTCTCGATGCTGCCCTTCGCCGCGCGCAGACGCGCCTCGGCGCCGAGCGGATCCGTGATCACGGCGCGCTCGGCCTCGCGCCGTTCGGCGAGCAGCGGGTCGAGCGCTTCGGCGTATCGCGCCGTGGGGTAGCCGAGCTCACCGCGAATCTTCGCCTCGTCGAGGGCGCGCTCCGCCCCGATCGCGCACTCGCCTCCGACCGCTGCCGCGCGATCCATCGCGCCGCTCGCTGCGTCGAGCGAGGCCGCCGCCGTCTCGTATGCCTTCGAGAGATCATCGAGCAGCTGCGCCGCCGTGCCCTCGTATCGTTCGCTCAGCGGGAGGAAAACCTTGCGCCGCTTCTCGACGTCTCCCGTCTCGAACACCACCGAAGTCGTCGAGAGCTTCGCGACGACGTCGGTGAACGGCCGCACGGCGAGAGGTCCCGCGCCTGCCGCCGAGACCTCGGCGTCCTTGTGCAGATCGCTCGCGGCGGAGAGCAGGAGGAACGCGCGGTTCACGCCGTCGGCGGCGCGCTGATCGAGCGCGGCGCTCTCGCCCGTCCAACGGGGCCGTGAGGCCGAGAGGTAGAGCGCATGATCGCGCTCGAGCTGGAGGAGTCGCGCGGACGCGTTCTCGAGCTTCGTCTTCCACGACTCGAGCTCGACGCGCGCGTACGCGCGCGCCGTCGCGCGCTGCCGCCGGCGGAAGGCGATCAGCAAGAAGGCCGAGATCCCGGCGAGGAGTCCGACCGCGAGCGGGACGGTGCGCGTTCGATACCGATGCTCCTCGACGGCCGCCGGAAGATCGACGTCGAGGACGCGCTGCGCGCATGCGCCGTCGACCGCGGGTGTCGGGAGCCATGACTGCCACGTCGACACGCTGCCCGCGACCGCGTCGATCCGGGTCTTGCACTCCGCGAGGTGAGCGCGCGCGAGCGCCGTGCGCGGGTGATCCCACAGCGGATGACGCCGGAGCACCGGCTCGATCGACGCGTACCGCTCCTGCGCCTCGGCGACCGAGCGCACGAGTCGCTGGTAGCCGGCGAGCGCGTCCTCGGCCGAGGTGACGTGCGTGGCGATCGACGCGATCGTCTCGCGCGCCGAAGCGAGGCGGCCGTCCATCAGTCGACGCGCGGCTTCGTCGAACTGTTCGTCGTGCTGTCGGAGGCTCGCGATGCGCGTGCTCGCCCACGGCGCGGAGAGCGCGCCGAGCGTGTTGTAGAGCGCGTCCCGGCGCGTGCGCAGCTTGTCGAGCTCTTGTCTCGCGGCCGCGATGCTCGCGGCTTCCTCCTCGACCAGGGCCTTCAGCTTCACGTCGACCGCGCCGCGGAGCGCGCACAACGCGCGCGCGTAGTCCCCGGACTTCGCGAAGCGCGGGAAATCGGAGCCGTCGATGGTCGTCTTGATCACGCTCCCTTTGAACCCGAGCTCGGCGAAGCGGCTGCCGGGGTGGATCGCGATCGCGCGGTTGTTCAGCCCGACGGCGACGAGCACGTGCCGATCGGGATCGAGGCGTCCGAGCGGCTTCCACGCTTGATAGAGCGCGTCGACATAGGGAACCGCGTCGGGCGCCAAATCCGTTCGACCGAGCGCATCGGTCACGCCGACGACACCGGCGAAGTACGCCGCGTCGACCGCTGACTTCGGCTCTCGGAAGCAGTCCCGCGCCTGCTCCCACGATTTGTCGTCGAGCACCGGCTTCACCGCCACGTGCTCACCCGGCGGCAGGATCGGGAACGAGTCCCACGCCGCGAGCGCCGGTAGGGGAACGACGACAAGCGTGACGATCGCGAGCGCGCGGCGGAGCACCGCGCAGTCGTATCAGGTCGTCGGCAGATCGGGAGGAGCGAGCGGTCCGCCGATCGCGCCGCTGCACGAACAGACGCTCTCCTCCGCCGAGCGGCAGGTGCACCACGAGTACGAGCAGTGGATCGCGCCGCACGCCATCTGGGCGCTGACGTCGCCGCGGGTGCACGCGGGCGCGTTCGTCGCGTAGTCCCACCCGCAGAGGGAGCCCTCGCCGCACGTCACCGGCGCCGGGTCCCCGAAGCTCTGCACGCAGCTCCCCGCGGTCTGCTCGACGCCGCCATCGGCCGAGGCCGGCGGATCTTCCCGCAGGGTGCGCGCGCCGCAGGAGAGGGTGAGCGGCGCGAGGGAGACGAGCGCGAGCCCCCTCGTGAATCGCAGGTACTTCGACATCCGGCTGGAGGATGCACCTTTTCCTCGCGTTCTGCACTCGACGCGGCAGAGTGGGGTGAGTTGTCGCACTCTCCGAACCGGACCTTCCGCGTGCTCCTGGGCATCTTCGCATCCGTCGTCGGCCTGTGGCTCGCGGTCGTCGTGCTCGCCTCGTGCTCCTATCGCGCGCTCCTCTACCCAGCGCCGAACGAGCCGCAGACACCGTTCGCCTCCAACGCGGAGCTGCGGGTCTTGAAGGCGAAGGACGGCACGGTCGTGCACGCGCTCCACTTCCGCGCGAGCAGCGGCAAGCCCCCGGTCCTCGTTCACTTCCACGGCAACGGCGAGTCGATCCGCTCGATGAGCGGCGTCGCGTCCGACCTCCACGCGCGCGGCTACGAGGTCGTGCTCGCGGAGTATCGCGGCTACGGCCCGTCGAAGGAAGCCGCCAAGCCGACCGAGAAGGGACTCTACGCCGACGCCGAAGCCGTGCTCGACGCGCTCGCCGGCGATGGCGTCGCGAAGGAGCGCATCGTCCTCTGGGGCACCTCGCTCGGGACCGGGGTCGCGACGGAGATGGCGTCGCGCGGTCGCGGCGGAGCGCTCGTGCTCGTCGCACCCTTCACCTCGATCCCGGCGGTCGCAGCGCGCGTGGTGCCGCTCCTGCTCCCGGTCGGGCTCATCGTCTCCGATCGGTTCGACAACCTTGCAAAGGCCGGTCGGGTGAAGATCCCGACGCTCGTCTTCCACGGCACGGACGACGAGATCATCCCCTGGTGGATGGGGAAGAACCTCGCCGCGTCCATCGAGCACGCGACCTTCGTCAGCCTGCCGGGGGCGCACCACAACGACGTCTACGAGCGCGCGGAGGTCTTCGAACGACTGTGCGCGCATGCTGGCCCGCCGCCCTGACGCGGGAAACATGGCCGATCGACCGGCGCGGGCTACGATCCCCGTGACATGCGCCGTCTCGGTCTCGCCATCGCCTGGGCGTTCGCCCTCGGTTGCGCGAGCCGTGAGAGCCCGCTCCGCCCCGACACGGGGGTCGTAGCCGACGTCGGCGAAGAGACCGCGGTCTCCAAGCTGCCCCCCGGCGCGGAGGCCGCGCTCGCGAAGAACCACGCGGTCTACTGCCGCTCGTTCCGCGCGTGCTTCCCCGTGCACTTCGCCAACTTCTACACCGACGAGACGACCTGCATCGCCCGCCGCCTGCAAGCGAGCGTCGCTGGTCTGTTCGGTCCGGGATCGCTCCTCACGACCGCGGACGTCGAGGCGTGCGGACGCGCCAACGGCGAGACGGCGACCTGCGACGAGGTGCTCCGCCAGTTCTACGAGAACCCGGTCGTCCCGGCGGACTGTCGCCTGCGCGGCGAGCTCGCGAACGGCGCAGCGTGCGCCGGCAGCGATCAGTGCAAGAGCGGCTACTGCAAGTACCCGCCGAACGCCTCGTGCGGCAGCTGCACCGATCGCGCTGCGCCCGGCGGCGCATGCACGAATCACGTCGACTGCGCGGAGGGGTTCGCGTGCGCAGACGGCGCGTGCGTCGCATTCGTCGAGCGCGGCGGTGCCTGCGACGCGAAGAAGCCCTGCCACACCGTCGACGTGTGCAACGCCGGCAGGTGCGTGCAGCGTCTGTCGACGAACAGCGCCTGCGACGACACGCTACAGGACTGCGAGATCGCGCTCACCTGCAGCCGCGTGAGCAAGACCTGCGTCGCGGTCGAGAGCCACGGCCTCGGCTCACCGTGCGGTTACCTCGCGACCGGCGGGCTCGGCCTCTGCGATCCCAGCCTCAAGTGCAAGATCACCAACACGGCCGAGTACACGGGCGCGTGCGTCGGCGCCGCGAACGAAGGCGAGTCCTGTTTCCGTACGGGGCCGACGGGCCCGCAGTGCGTGACGCCGCTCCGCTGCGCGAACCTGACCTGCGTGCTGCCCAGCACCGACACGTGCCGTTGACCCAACTACCGATCGTGATTCTCGAGCGCACTCGTACGGATCGGATTGAACACGGAGGCACGGAGGCACGGAGGTTCGAGAGTCTGCCGATCGCGGCTCTTACGCTCCATGTGCAGTCGCACGCAATGGCGTCCTCACCGCTTCGGAGAAAAGCGGGCCGCGATCGGCAGACCTCTCGACTTCGCCGCTCACCTCCGCTCCTCCCGGTGATCTCGAGCGAACGACGAGGCTGACGCGAGCAGGGGCGACCGCGACGCACAAGGGGAAATCGGCAGACCTCTCAGAGCTCCGTGCCTCCGTGCCTCCGTGTTCAATCGATGAGTCCGCCGAGTTCGAGAACCGCGCTCCTCGAACTTGGACTCTCGTGCGAGCATCGCTCGATGCGCCCGGTGGCTGAACGCATCTGGAATCGCGCGTGCGCCCTCGAGCCTCGTGACTCTGACCGCGTCGGCGACCGAGCGCTCGCTGCGATGATCCTGTTCCACAGCCTCGCTATGAATGGAGGCGTGTTGAGCGCGCTGGAGGAGGTCGACGAGGACGAGCTCCGTGCCGCGATCGCTGGCTACGCCTGGTTCGGGTTCTGTGCGTTCGAGCCGATGCTGCACAACATCCGAGCGCGAGCCGTCGCGGCGGAAGGCGATAGTGAAGCGTTCGACGAGGCTGCGGCCGCGGAGCTCGAGTCGTGGGCGGATTCAGCGTACGAGGCAGTGATCGCAGACGACGACGCGCTGTCGGCAGCGTTCGAGCGCGAGCTTGCACGCCGGCCCGAGGAGTTCGCGCCGGTGATCTGAGCGACGCCGCGACAACGAAGGCCGTCAGTCGTCGGTGATTTCGCCGCGCATCACCTGATCGAGGTACTCGCGCTCGCGCGCGCAGAAGTCGGTGACCACGTGGCGGAGCCGGGGATCGCGGATGACGTGCGCGGAGTGCGTCAGCGTCGGGCGGAAGCCGCGTGCGTGTTTGTGCTCGCCGCCGGCGCCGGGCTCGAACTTGGCGAGGCCCTGCGCGATGGCCTCGTCGATCGAGTGGTAGAAGCAGACCTCGAAGTGGAGGAACGGCCGCTCCTCGTCCGCGCCCCAGTAGCGGCCGTACAGGTGCTTCCCCTTGCGCAGGTTGATCGCGCCCGCGATCGGGCGACCGTTCTCCGACGCGATCACGATCTCGAGCGCGCCTCGCCCTGCGCGCGGTGACCCCATGCGGTCGCGCACGAGGCGGAAGAAGGGCTCGTTCAGGTACCGTCGCCCCCACATGAACTTGTCGACGGTCGCGCAGTAGAAGCGATACCCCGCAGCGAGGATTTCGTCGTCGATCGCGGCCCCGCGCTTCGTCTCGACGACGATCCCTGCGTCTCGCACCGCGCGTCGCTCACGGCGGATCTGCGTGCGCTTCTTCGAGGGTAGCGTCCTGAGGAAGTCGTCGAACGTCGAGAAGCCCTGGTTCGACCAGTGATACTGCACGCCGTCGCGTGCGATCCAGTTGCGCGCCGCGAAGACCTCGCGCTCGTCCTCGCGCGGGAACAAGAGGTGCGCCGACGAGAGCTCGAGCTCCTCGATGACCTTCGGGATCACGTCCGCGATCGCCGCGCGGACGACGTCGCGGTCCTCGCCGCGCGCAATCAGCACGCGATCGCCGGTCGCGGGGGTGAACGGCACCGCGAGGATCAGCTTCGGGTAATAGCGGACACCGAGCCGTCGCTGGGCCACGCCGGCCCACTGGTGATCGAAGACGAACTCTCCCTCGCTGTTCCCCTTCACGTACGCCGGCGCCGCAGCGACGAGCCGCGCGCCTGCATAAACAGCGACGTGGCGCGGGAGCCAACCGCGCGCCGGCGCGACGCACCCTGCGCGCTCGAGCGCCTCGAGCCAACCCCACTCCATGAAAGGAGACGACTCTTCCGTGAGCAGCGCGTCCCACTCGTGCTCGGGGACCGCCGCGATCGATTCGAGCAGCCGGACCTCGAGCGACACCGAGGACTAGGATGACACGTTCTCGCATTCCGTGACGCCCGACCGTCGGTCGTGCCGCCTGCAGCGCCGCGTTCGTTCACGGCCACGCGGCACGTTCACTCGCAAGCTCACGTGCACGGTCAGACGAGAGCAGACGCGAGGTGGAGGGAGCGCTCTCGCCGTGAACGTGAACGTGCCCCGTGAGACGTGAACGATCTCCCTCGGGCGCTGAGGTTGTTGCTCCTGCGCCGCGGGACTAGGTTCGCGGCCCCATGTCCGACGATAAGGTCGCGTTCCCCAAGGTCGATCCTGCGCTGCGCTTCCCGGAGACGGAGCGCGCGATCGCCGAGCTGTGGAAGCGCGAGCAGATCTTCGAGAAGACCGTCGCGAAGCCCGCGCCCAACGGCACGTTCGTCTTCTACGAGGGGCCGCCGACCGCCAACGGCACGCCGCACAACGGGCACGTGCTCACGCGCGTCGTGAAGGACATCTTCCCTCGCTACAAGACGATGCGCGGCTACCACGTCCCGCGCAAGGCCGGGTGGGACACGCACGGTCTCCCGGTCGAGGTCGAGGTCGAGAAGGAGCTGCGCATCCACGGCAAGGCCGCGATCGAGCAGTTCGGCGTCGAGCCGTTCGTCCGTCGCTGCATCGACAGCGTGTTCCGCTACACGAACGAGTGGGAGCGGCTCACCGAGCGCATCGCGTTCTGGGTCGATCTCCCGAGCGCGTACGTCACGTACCACAAGAGCTATATCGAGAGCGTCTGGTGGGCGCTCTCGGAGCTGTTCAAGAAGGGATTGCTCTACCGAGGCCACAAGGTCGTCTGGTGGTGGGCGCAAGGCGGCACCGCGCTGAGCTCGAGCGAGGTCGGCGA
>JBKJQC010000467.1:0-7981 GCA_046593995.1 Polyangiales bacterium | reverse complement strand
GACGATCTCGATGAAGTCGGGCTCACGGGCTGAGGCCGTCCGCGGGCCTACGGAAGAGACGCGTGCGGCGCGCGCGATCGACATGGACCGCTTCGGGTCGCGCCGCGTGAACGCGTCGTCAAGAGCACGCCCTGGGGGGCGGACGGGGAATGTCCGCCGAGCGACCGCGTCAGATGCCGATGCGAAAGCGGAACTGCACGGCGTTGTAGGCGTAGGGGAAGACGGAGAGCACCTCGGCGTCGTTGATCCCGACGGCGACTTCGACCACGTGTCGGCCGGGGAGCGTCTTGCCGATCGCCGCGCCGGCCTCGAAGCGCGGCTTGTAGCCACCGGCCACGCCGTAGAACCAGAGGTTCGGCAGCTTCACCACGCCGGCGCGGATGAAGACGCCGAACTGATCGGCGAGCCAACGTTTGTGGTAGCCGAGGGAAGCCTCGAAGAGATCCGGCTTCGGCTCGATCGTCGCGCGGAGGATGACGTCGACGACGCCCATGATGTCGGTCTGTTCGACGTTGATCGTGGAGAAGCGACTCCCCTTGGGGCGCTCGTCCTCGGTGCGCGCGATGAGGTCCGACGGCGGGGGGGGCGCCTGTAGCTGTCTGCGGCCGAAGAGCTTGGTGTGGCCGAGGATGTCGATCGCCGCGTCGCTCAGCACCCAGTCGAGCGAGGAGAACCCGGCCGCGAGGTAGGGGTTCGAGATCCCCCTGGCGAAGTCGTCGACCACCGCGCCGACGAACGCCCGCACGTGCGCTTCGGTGAGGTTCGAGAACACGCCTTGCGACCCCGCGTACCCGACGGCGACCGACCCAATCTTGCCGCTCACCACGTTGAGCCCGACGATGTAGTCGAAGTCGATCATGATGCCGGTGTTCGTCTCGAACCGGCGCTTCAGGATCGCGACGGGCGAGTACGCCGCGAGGACCAGCGGCGCGGCCGCGAGCCCCGCGCGACCGCCCCCCTCGAAGCCGATCACGCGCATCGTCACACCGGCTGCATAGAACGCGTGCACGTTGCGGTGCAGTCCGACGCTGTAGCTCAGGCCACCGGAGATCAGGTCGACGGGCGCCGTCGACACCACGTTCGAGCCCTCGCGGCAGACGGGGATCCGCATCGCGCCGAACGTGGAGGTCGTCGACATCGAGAAGCCGGAGAAGAACAGGCCCGGCTTGTCCGGTCCGTCCTGCGACGCCAACTTCGCGCCCTCGGTCTTCTCGCCGGTCTCGGTGCGACGGACGCCTTCGGCGATGTGCGCGAGGCGATCCTGCGCGAGCCACGCCGCGCCGTAGGTCTGGTTCGACCGCGTGGTGGCGGCCTCGAGCGTCGCCTCGCCGACGGTGCCCTTCACGGGAGAGATCGAGCTGTCGCCCTGGTCGCACTGCGCGTTCGCGAGCTGCGCAGAGGCTCCGCCCGCGGCGAGCCCGACGGCGAGGAACGTGGAGAGCGCGATGCCCGCGCGGGCGGTCACGGGGTACCCCCACGCGGCAGGAAGATGGCCTTGCACGAAGCGCTCGCGTTCACGATGGCGACCGGCGTGGTGACGCCGCCGGCGCTGCTGCAGGAGATCGAATCGAGGCAGGCCTTGGCGTCGGTGAGCGTGGTGACACACGCGTACGCGGCGTCGATCTCGGCCGCGACGCGGCGGAGGTTGCGCCGCAATCGATCGTCCGCGTCGGCGCTTCCGCCTGCATAGTCCGGCTCGTAGAGGTGCGTGTTGGCGACGTTCTCGGTGCAGCGCTGGGCCGTGTCGAGGAGCGGCCGCAGGAGCGGCTCGCAGACCGGGTTGCGCGACGGGATCGGTACGAGCGGGATCGGCGCGCCATCGGTGCGACGGAGGATGCGATAGCAGGCCGCTGCGCTCTGTACGTAGCGCATGTCGTCCGCCGTGCGCGCGGCGACGTCGGTGCACGCCGTCCCGAGGATCCCCTCACTGCACGCGAAGTCGGCGGCGCGAGCGACCGTCGCCGTGCAGGTGTAGGCGCGCGAGAACGTCTCGTAGGCGGCGTTCGCCTTCTTCGGATCGTTCTCGCAGGCGAACACGCGCGAGGAGACCGCGTAGCTCGCCTGCTTGCAGGCTTCGTCGGCGCGCGCGTCCTCGAGCCCGCTTCCGCACGAGAACAAGCACACCAGCGACGAGAGCCCGATGAGCAGGCGCATCGCGGCGTCGTATCACGTCGCGGTTCCGCCCGACTACTGCGCGGCGTTGCGCGCGAGGAGCGACTGCAGGCGCGCGAGGGTCGCGGGCTCGGCGCGGAGGCGCATCGTGGCGCCGGCCTCGTCCCACGTCTCTTCGACCACGCGCGCGTTCTGGTGGATCTCGCCGATCATCCCCTTCATGCCGTAGGGCACGACGAGCTCACCTTCGACCATCTGCGCGTCGAAGTGCTCGATGATGATCTGCCGCAGACGAGCGACATCCGCCGGATCCCGCGCCGAGAGGAACACCGCATTCGGGTGCGCAGCGCGCGCCTTTGCGCGGCCGATGTCGTCGAGACGGTCGACCTTGTTCATCACGAGCAGGCTCTCGGCGTTCACGCCTATCTCCCCGAGGACCTCGCGCGTGACGTCGAGCTGGCTCTCGAACGTCGGGTCCGACGCGTCGACGATGTAGAGCAGGAGCGACGCCTCGTTGGCCTCGTCGAGCGTCGACTTGAACGAGGCCACCAGGTCGTGCGGGAGCTTCTTGATGAACCCGACGGTGTCCGACACGAGGATGCGCGGACGCGCCTCCGGGTGGAGCGCGCGAATCGTCGTGTCGAGCGTGGCGAACAGCTTGTCGGCGACGTAGACGTCGCTCCCGGTCAGCGCGCGCATGAGCGACGACTTGCCGGCATTCGTATAACCGACCAATGCAACGCGGCGGGCCTCGCGGCGGTTCGCGCGGCGCTTGTCCTGGTTCTTCTGGATGTTCTCGAGCTCCTTGCGCAGCTCGGCGATGCGGTCGCGGATCTTGCGCTTGTCGAGCTCGAGGGCCGACTCGCCCGCGCTGCGACCGACGCCGCCGCGCACGCGCTCTTGCTGTCCGACGCGGCTCTCGCGGAGCCGGGGCGCGACGTACGCGAGCCGCGCGATCTCGACCTGCAGCTTGGCCTCGCGGCTCTTCGCGTGGCGGTGGAAGATCTCGACGATCACGCCGGTGCGATCGAGCACCTCGCAGTCCGTCGCGCCTTCGAGGTTCTTCGCCTGCCCGGGGGAGAGATCGTGATCGAGCACGACCACGGTCGGCGTGCGGGCGGGAGAGTCGAAGGCGAGGTCGAGCTCGGCGTCCAGGTCGTGCAGCTCGTCGTCGAAGTCGTCGTCTTCGACCTCCCGCGGGCTCTCTTCCGCTTCGCGCTTCACGCGCGCCTTGTCCTTCTGATGGTGCGCCGCGGCGACGATCTTCCCCGGGCCGCCGGTGATCGCACCGAGCTGCGCGAGCTTGCCGCGGCCGAGGACCGCCGCCTTCCCGAGGTGCGTGCGGCGCTGCGTGAGCGTCGACACGACGTCGAGGCCCATGGTGTGACAAAGACGACCGAGCTCGGCGAGGCTCGCCGCGTGTTCGTCGTCGCTCACGTCCGGGAGCTGCACGGCCACGAGCACGCACGCTGCACGCGGCTCCGCCGGTCCGCCGTGTCCATGCGCGCCATCGTGCTCGTTCATCGTCCCGTCCATAGCGCGCCCCCCCGACGGCCGGAAGGTCGCCGGGAACGTCTCGGATCGCACCCGAGAGGATTGAACACGGAGGCACGGAGGCGCGGAGGTCGAGTCGAGGAGAGTGCTGCCGCGCGCCTGCGTCGACGTCTCGGCCGCCATGGCCGCGCCGGACCTCATGGCGTCGATCGGAAGACCTCTGGATCCTCCGTGCCTCCGTGCCTCCGTGTTCAATCAGCAACACGACGGCCTGACGGCGACGAGAGAGCGATCCGAGCAGTATCCAGCCGTCAGTTGTTGGCGAGCATCCCGCGGAGGTGCTCGGGCGCGATCTTATACTCGCGTCCGCAATAGTCGCAGGTCGTCTCGAGCATCTCGGGGGACGACGCGAGGTCTCTGAGGTCGTGCGGCGGGAGCGTGGCGAGGCTCGCGAGCAGGCGCTCGGGGGAGCAGTTGCAACCGAAACTCACCGGCGAGTGCGCGACCTGATCGTGGGGGATGCCTTCGAGGAGGCGCGCGAGGAGCTGCTGGGGCTCGGCGGCCGTGTCCGCGAGGATGGTGTCGATCCCGGGGAAGCCATCGAGCCGCTCGGTCATCAGCTGGAGCGGCGCCTCGGTGACCTCGGGGAGCACCTGCACGACGTACCCCGCCGACGTCTGCGGGCGATCGCCCTCTCCCGTGCGCGAGAGCCGAGTGCCGAGCGCGACGAACGACGTGATCTGCTCGGAGACCCGGAAGTACTCCATGATCGCCTGCGCGATCGACTGGCCGGGCTCGAGCTCCACGTGCCCTTGCTGCAGGGCTCCGTTGTGCATCGACCGCATCACCAGGAGATGGGTCATCGTGTCGACCACGGACGGATCGGCGGTGGCGGGGATCTGGACCAAGCCGCGCGTGACACCCTCGGGGAGCGCGTCGGCCACGAGACGCATCTTCTTGCCGTCCGAGAGGATGACCTGCACGCGGAGATCGGGGGCCATCGTCTCGCGGACGAGGATCGCGCCGGTGACCAGATCGGCGAGGCGCTGGGCGACGGCGCCCTTCGCGCGCTGGGCGGCGACGACCGCGGCCGTGGTCTCCGTCGTGAGGCACGCGAGGACGCGGAACGCGCCGTCTTCGGTGACGGCGCGTCGGACGTGGTCGTTCGCGCGCGAGAGCTGCGGGGCCATCTCGGAACGATTGTGCATCGGCGGGCCCGTGTCGACACCCAGGTCCTGGCCTAGCATCGGCCGTGCCCGGAGACGAGGTGACGTGCTAGTCCGAGCGGATGCACTCTCGCTTTCGTCACCTGGTGGTGTTCTCGGTCCTCGCAGGCTGCAGCAGCGCGGAGTCCGCCGAAGCCCCCGGGACCGACGCGACCACCGGTGACGACGCGAGCACTGACGACGCGAGCACCGACGGCACGGCCGCGTCGGACGTGCCCTCGATCCCCGACGCGCTCGCGGACGGTACCCCTGCCGATGGCGTCGTCGCGGACGCGGTGACCATCGACGAAGGGACCCCCGAGACGCCCGCGCCGCCTCCGCCGGGACCGAGCGGCTTCTGGCGCATCGACCGCCCCGCCGGCAGCGCGCGCACCTGGTTGCTCGCACCGAACGGCGACAAGGTCTTCGGGCTCGGCGTGAACACGGTGATGCGCGATCGGCAGTGCGACGGCATCGACGACTACATCCGCCGTGCGGCCCCGAGCGTCACCGCCAACACGGAGTGGGCGCGGATGTCGTCGGGATCGAGCGGCGGTCAGACCGTTGCGAAGCCGTACTGCTTCAACTCCGTCGGCGCGTTCAGCGACACGAACGACTTCGAGTCGAGCGGCGCGGCCGGCGACTCGTGGATGATCCGTCCGACGGCGAGCGGCGGCGCCGGCGCACCGTACGGCGTCGTCGTGAGCGTCTCGCCGCGCGGCACCGACCGCGCGCTGAAGAACGACAGCGGCACCGTGATCGACGCCGGCATCAGCGGCACGGCCATCGGCGATCCATTCAACCCTGCGTTCGCCGCAGACATCGACGCGATGATCGCCGCCGACGTCACGCCGCGGAGGAGCGACGCCGCGCTGCAGATGTGGTTCCTCGGGAACGAGATCGGCATCTTCGACGGCGGCGCGAAGACGGCCAACGGAGGCGGCGTGCGCGACTTCCGTCGCTGGCTGTGGAGCGACTGCCCGACCGGCTCGACGATCGACGCACCGAAATGCGCCTCGCACGCGCTCGCCGCGTTCTTGCGCGAGAAGTACGCCACCGTCGCGAAGCTCAACGCCGCGTGGGGCACGGCGCACGCCGACTTCGTGCTCACCGGCACGAAGCGTCCGGTCCCCTACGTCCACGACTGCGAACAGACCTGTCGGACCGACCTCCAGGTGTTCGTGCACGACCGACTGCTCCGTACGTGGGTCCGGATGATCACGCAGAAGGTCCGCGCGGCCGATCCGAACCACATCGTGTCGACGCCGCGCCTCGCGCTCGGCACCTCCAACAACTATCGCTTCTGGCAGCCGGCTTCGAAGCCGAACCCGGATACCTGGACGGACTCGCCCGCGAACCAGGTCGGCACCGACACGGCGACGGTGAAGTACTGCCCCTTCGATCTCCTCGCGCGGGACGGAGCCGCGGGGTTCGATGTGATCTCCGTGAACGTCTACAGCGGCGACTCGACGTTCGAGACGCCGTGGTTCACCGACGGCATCCACAAGCTGCAGAACCTCTCGGGCCTCCCGGTCTACGTGAGCGAGTTCGGCATCCGCGCGCGCATCGACGGCTGGTCGAACCGCGGCGGTGCCGGATCCTTCGTCCCGTACAACGACGGCACCTCCGATCAGATCCAGCGCGGCGCGTACTATCGCTCCCAAGTCGAACAGTTCCTCTCCTTCCGCAACATCATCGGCGCGAGCTGGCACGCCTGGAGCGACCGGTATCTCGCCGCGGACGACGCGCACCAGATCAACATGGGCCTCATCCGTTGCAGGGCGCCCGGGATGACCGCCGGCGCGCGGTGGGACGAGGTCGACGATCGCGTCGCCGAGACGAACTGCAACGTCATGAAGAGCATCGAGGCCAAGACCGGGCTCTGAGCTCGGACATTCTGCTGCTCTAGAACCGGAGCTCGCGGCCTACACGCGCATCGCGTCGGGAGCGCTCGTAGGCGTTCGCACGCGCGGTTCTTGCTTCGTTTGCCGCGTTCCAGGTAGTGGTCAACGCGGTTGCCATCTGGGTCGATCGTGGCGATGACGGACCGTGCGAAGCGGGTTTCGCAGGCGTCTCCGAGGGGCGAAAAGTCTTTCGCAACTTGCCAAAGCCCTACGGATGCTTTGAGGTGATGTGGTGGACCTCCCGAGCTTTCCCAGGATCGCGATCGCCCACCATCCCGCCGCCTCCACGCTCAAGTTCGTCGCACGCGAGCTGAGCGCCACGGTGCGCGTCGGGCTGGCGGCGCCGCGCGGTTGGAAGGGTCGGACGCACGCGAGCCCCCGCCCGTGCGAGGACGTGGTCGTGCTCATCCATGGGCTGCTCGCCACGGCCGGCGCGTTCTCACCGGTCGTGCGTCACCTGCGCGACGTGCTCGAGCTCGACGTGCGCACGTTCACGTTCTTCCCGGGGTCGACGCTCGATCGCATCGCCGATCACATCGACGAGGCCATCGCTGCGCACCCCGGCGCGTGTCGCGTGCACCTCGTCGGACACTCGCTCGGGGGCCTCGCATCGCGCTGGTACGTGCAGACGCGCCGCCATGATCCGCGCGTCACGCAGACCATCAGCATCGCGAGCCCGTTCCGCGGCGTCGACGTCGCGAACATGTTCCCCGACCGGCTGCGCAGCCTCGCGTTCCCCCTCGGCGAGGAGCTCGAACGGATCACGCGGGAGGCGCCGCAGCACCTCGCGCGCGTGCCGCACCTCTCGATCGTCGCCGAGCACGACCAGCTGATCAAGCCGGTGCACAACGGCATCCTCCCCGGTGCGCCGAGCTACGTGCTCCACGACACGGGACACAACGGCGCGCTCTTCCACAAGAAGCTCTTCGACGTGATCACGCACGAGATCCGGCGCTACGGACCGCCGGACGACCTCGGCGGCTGATCACGCGCAGCCAGTGTCGCGTGCGCTCGTGGGCCGCGAAGCTCCTGAGACGCTGCGCAGCGTGATCGGCGTCATCGCCGTGTGACGGTGGGGAGGACTCTTGGACGCACGCGCGTGGCGGCGGACGCTGCTACTACCGAGCGATGCGCCGTCACGCGATCCTCGCTTCGTTCGTCCTCGCAACGGCCTGCGGCAGCGGCACCGACGAAGGCGCGCCCGTCACGACGCCGGCGGACGCCGCGGCGAGCGACATCGCGACGTCGGACGTGTCGGACACCGAG
>JBKJQC010000303.1:0-17480 GCA_046593995.1 Polyangiales bacterium | reverse complement strand
ACGTCGTCGCCTCGCCCGGCAGACCCTCTGGTACCTCCCTCTCGCCTCCCCGGCTCCCCGCCTCCCTGTTGGTCGGCGACTCGGTCGAGACCAAAAGGTTCACGCCTCTGACGACTGACGACTGACGACTGACGACTGACGACTGACGACTGGAGGCCACCCATGCGCTCCCTGCTGATCGACGTCGATACCCAACACGACTTCTGCCACCCCGACGGCGCGCTCTTCGTGCAGGGTGCCGACGCGCTCCTGCCCGCGTTCCGTGCGCTCGTCACGCGCGCGGTCGAGACGAGGACCCCCATCGTCGGCTCGGTCGACTCGCATGCGTTCGACGCCTGGGAGTTCGCCGGTGCAGCGCTCGCCGGACCGAACGGCGAGCGGCCCGACTTCCCCGCGCACTGCGTGAAGGGCACGGCGGGGTGGCTCAAGGTCCCGGGCACGATGGCGGCGCGCACGCGCTTCGTGCCGAACGTTCCGGTCGACGACATCGTCCCGTTCGTCGCCGGCGCGGAGATGGTGCTCCTCGAGAAGGAGGTCTACTCGCTGTTCGCGAACCCCAACGCAGAGGCCGTGCTCTCGCGCCTCCCTGCCGAGCGCTTCATCGTCTTCGGCGTCGCGACCGACTACTGCGTACGCGCCGCGGCGCTCGGGGTCGTCGAATGGCTCGCGAAGGCGCTCTCGACCTCGGCGCGCGCCGGCGAGGTGTGGCTGGTCGCGGACGCGATCGCGGCGGTCGATCGCGTCGGCGGAGAGAAGGCCGTCGCCGAGTGCGTCGCGCGCGGCGTCCGCATGGTCACCGTGCAGGAGACGCTCGAAGCGCTCTCGCAGAATGGAGGTGCCTCGTGAAAGTAGCCCTCGGTCAGATCGATACGCTGGTCGGAGACGTCGACGGCAACGTCACCCGCATCCTCGAGGCGGCGCGCGACGCGCGAGCCGCCGGCGCCGAGCTGATGATCTTCCCGGAGCTCGTGATCAGTGGCTACCCGCCACGCGATCTGCTGAACATCGCGGAGTTCCGCCGCGCGTGCGACGGCGGCGTCGATCGGGTCGTCCGCGAGCTCCCGGAAGGGCTCGTCGCGATCTTCGGGGCTCCGCGGAAACGCGGCCGCGATCACGTCGGCGGCCGCGCACTCTACAACACGGCGATCGTCGCGCGACGCGGCGAGATCATCCTGCAGGTCGAGAAGGCCCTCCTGCCGACCTACGACGTCTTCGACGAGCGGCGCTATTTCGAGCCCGCCGACGAGCACGAGCTGCGGGTCTTCGACTTGAACGGTACCAAGGTCGGCGTCCTGATCTGCGAGGACATGTGGAACGATCGCCTCTTCTGGGGCGAGCTCCGCCTCTACGACCGCGACCCCGTCGCCGAGGCCATCGAGCAGGGGGCGGAGCTGCTCGTGAACGTGAGCGCGTCCCCGTTCGCGCAGCAGAAGTTCGAGGTCCGTCGCTCGATGGTCGCGCACACCGCGAAGCGTTGGCGCGTCCCCGTCGTCTACGTGAACGCCTGCGGGGGGAACGACGGGCTGCTCTTCGATGGGCACTCCCTCGCGATCGCGGCCGACGGCGCGCCGATCGCCGAGCTCCCCTTCTTCGACGAGGCCGTGCGCGTCCTCGACCTCGACGATCGCCCCTTCCCGAACGGGCTCCCGCACATCGACACCGTCGATCTCCTCCACCGCGCGCTCGTGACCGGCGTGCGCGACTACGCGCGGAAGAGCGGTCTGCGGACGTGGGTGCTCGGCCTCTCGGGCGGGATCGACTCCGCGCTCGTCACGGCCATCGCCGCCCTCGCGCTCGGGGCAAAGAACGGCGCGACGATCGCGATGCCGAGCCGCTACTCCTCGGACCACTCGATCGCCGACGCGCGCGCGCTCGCGGACAAGCTCGGCGTGCCGTTCGAGATCCTCCCGATCGAGCCGGCGCACGCCGCCTACGAAACGATCCTCTCGCCGGTCTTCGCGAAGCTCCCGACCCCTGCCGAAGACGTCACCTGGGAGAACGTCCAGGCGCGCATCCGCGGCGCGACGCTGATGGCGTGGGCGAACCGCACGAACGGCCTGCTCCTCACGACCGGGAACAAGAGCGAGTGCTCGGTCGGCTACTGCACCCTCTACGGGGACATGTGCGGCGGTCTCGCGGTGATCGCCGACCTGTGGAAGCACGAGGTCTACACGCTGTCGCGCTGGCTCAACGAGAACGTGATCGATCACGCGATCCCCGAGAGCACGCTCGTGAAGCCCCCGAGCGCCGAGCTGCGCCCCGGACAGCGCGACGACCAGTCGCTCCCCCCCTACGACGTCCTCGATCCGATCCTCCGCGAGCTCGTCGATCACGAGCGCGACACGCACGACACGGCGCGCATCACGGGGCAGCCGCTCGAGCTCGTTCGCGCGATCGCGCGCAAGCTGCACCGCGCCGAGTACAAGCGATACCAGTTCGCGCCGACGCTCAAGGTGAGCCCGCGCGCATGGGTCGGACGCGACTATCCGATCGTCATGGGATGGCGACCGTGAGCGGCAGAGCGCCCACGCCCTCTCGAAAACTGGAGCCCAATCATGGAATGGAGCCGCGCGCGGTCGCCGCGTGGCAGGCGAAGTGGGGCAAGGGTCCGCACGTCACCGCCGACGTCGTGGTGTTCACCATGCTCCCGGGCACCGCGGCGCTCTCGGTCCTGCTCATCGAGCGCGGAATTCCCCCTTTCCAGGGGTGCTACGCGCTCCCCGGCGGCTTCGTCCACCTCGACGAGGATCTCGAGGTCGCAGCGCGTCGTGAGCTCGCAGAGGAGACCGGCATCGCGGATCTCGACGGCATTCCCGTCGATCAGCTCGCGACCTTCGGGAAGCCCGGACGCGATCCGCGTGGTCGCACCGTCACTGTCGCCTACACGGCCCTCGTTCCTTGGCACCGCGTGGCGCACGCCAAAGGGGGGGACGACGCCGCGGCCGCCGGGTTCTTCACCATCGAGGGGAACCGGCCGGTCGACGAGCGCGGCCGTGCCGTGCGACTCGCCTTCGACCACGAGGAGATGGTCCGCGTCGCCGCCGAGCGTCTGCGCGGTCGCGCGACCTACACCACGGTCCCGTTCGCCCTCATGCCCGACGAGTTCACGCTCGCGGAGCTGCACGCGGCCTACGAAGCGATCCTCGGGCAGCCCATCCATCGGCGCGCGTTCCGAGAGCGCGTCGAACGTGAACGGTGGGTGATCGAGACCGGCAACGTGCGCTCGGGTGCCCACCGCCCCGCACGCTTGTTCCGTGCCGCGACGCGCGAGCTGTTGTGGATGCGTCCGTGGCCGGAGGCGTCGAAGGTCACCGGAGGGATGCAGACGCGGAGCCCGCGCGTCCGCGCGCGACGGGCGGCCGGCTGAGAGACCGGCCGAGCGAAGGGTGCCGAGAAGAAGAGTGCCCGCCTCGGAGCGCGCGGCTACCATTCGCGCGTGACGAGGGAGCAGGTCGAAGCGGCCGTCGGAGCGTACCTGCGGGGCGAGTTCGGCAAGCTCCTCGTCGTGCGCGAGATCAGGCGCGTGCGGCACGTCTCGACGCTCGGTTGGCGCGTTCGCATCGTAGCGCCGCTGCGCGACGACGACATCGAGATCGCCGAGCTCGAGGTCGACGAGAACGGCGTCCTCTCGCCGCTGCTCGATCCCGAAGGCGTGATCGATCTGTTGCGCGCGTCCGACGACGAGGAGCCGCCCCCTTCCGTCCGCGCCGACGCCCTCGATCTCGGCGGGTTCGACATGGAGGAGGAGGCCCCCCCCTCGCGCATGGCGAACTCCGAGATGCGCGTGATGGGGGAGATACGCCAGCTCCTCCACCGCGGCGACGCGGACTCGCTCGACAGAGCGCGCTCGCTCTACCCGCGCCTGCTCACCGACCCCGACACGCGCGGCAACGCGCTCCTCGGCATGGCCAATCTCGAGCGGCGACTGCAGAACACGCAGCTCGCGATGGAGTACCTCGAGGCCGCGTCGCGCGAGTTCGCCGACCGCTTCGATCTCGAAGCGCTCGAGGACGCAGCCTCGATCGGCGTCGACATCGTCGGCAAGGACGCGTTCCTGAAGTCCGAGGTGCACGGCCTCCTCGAACAGAGCCGCACGCGCCTGCGTCCCCTCACCACGGTCCTCGAAGCGCCGGCCTTGCTCGGCGTCGCGAGGAGCGAGCACCAGTGGCTCGAGATGAACGCCGAGCTCCGGACCGTGAGACGTGGGGAGATCCTCGTCCGCGAGGGGGAGCCTTCGCGCTCGGTCTTCGTCATCCGGAGCGGCGTGCTCGCGGTCGTGCTCGAGAAGCCGGACGGCGGTCAGCGCATGATCCGCTGCTGTTTCCCGGGTTGGCTCCTGGGCGAGTCGAGCGTGCTGACGCCGGGCGCACGTTGCAGCGCGACGCTCCGTGCCGAGCGGCACACCGAGGTCTTCCAGATCGACGCATCGCTCCTCGCGACGGTGATGGAGAAGAACCCGAGCCTGCGCGACCGCATCGCGCAGGCGAAGCAGATCCACCGCATCGACTCGTTCTTCGCGATGCACGAGACGATGGGTCAGCTCGACGCGCTCGTCCGCGACGAGATGCTCGCGTGCCTGCAGAAGATCGAGACGTTCGAGGAGGACACGCTCCTCGTGCCCGCGGGAGACGTCCCCTCGGCTGCGTGCCTCGTCGCGCGCGGCGAGCTCGCGATGCACGAGGGTTGGGAGCTCGACTCGAAGCCGCTGATGGTGATCGGCGCCGATCGCTTCGTGAACGTGCGCGACGCGATCCACGAGATCCCGGCGCCGCACTCGACGCTCGCGCGCGCGGGGGCGACGGTCGCGTTCTTCGACGCCGCGAAGCTGCGCGCCCTCGCGGAGGCGTCTCCTCCGCACGTCGCCGCGGTGCTCGAGCGCCTCGGCTGATCACTTCTTCGCGGTGATCGGGAACAGGACTACATCGCGATTGGCTTCGGCGAGCCGTCGGTCTTCGGAGCTTGGTCGGTCTTCGCGTCGCTCTTCGCCTTCGGCGTGCTCGTGCCGGAGACCGGCCAGGCGAACTTGTGCTTCGCGGTCTCGCCCGCGACGATCGGGAGCTTCACGGCGCCGAAGCGCTCCTTCAGACACGCGGTCACCTTCTCGTCGAGCTTTCCTTCGACCACGACGACGTCCTCGACGGCGCCGCTCGCGTCGAAGGTCAGCGCGATCTTGGCGTTGCCGGTGACGCCGCAGTCGCTGTAGTCGATCGACGACAGCGCGAGCTTCACAGCGGCGCGGTCGAGCGGCGTCGACAGCGCAGAGTCGTCGTCGAGCTTCTTCTCGGCCAAGGACGCGACTGCCGCAGGGTGCGACGGAATGTCCATCGCGACCTCCTCGCGGTGGCAGGAGATCGACTGCATCCCCCCGCCGCTGCCATTCGCCACGTGATCGCAGGCGACGATCGCCTCCTTCCCGCACCCTTGCACCTCGAAGCGCGGGCCGCCGAGAGGACGCACCGACACGAGCTCGGCCGGGCATTCGAGCATCGCCGAGCCGCGCGAGCGGGCGACGTGCGGGCGCATGTCGATGTAACAGGCCGTCCACCCGAACGCGCAGAGGACGGGGAAGGCGAAGAGCGCGAGACGCATGGCGCCCGTTAGGCAACACTCGCGCCAACGAGCGAGGCGTCACATCGTCGGCGCGAACGGCGTCAGGTCGCGATCCGTCGTCCCCGTTGCGACCAGATCGGCGACCAGCCTCCCCGTCTCGGACGAGAGCAGGATCCCGTTCCGATGGTGGCCGGTCGCGACGAAGAGGCCGGGCTCGACGCGCCCGATCATCGCGCGATCCTCGGGCGTCGCGGGCCGGAAGCCGCACCACGTCGCGCTGATCGGCGCCGACGCGAGCCCGGGGATCAAGGCGAGCGCGGTACCGAGGACGGCGTACACGCCGCCGGCAGTGACCTCTTTCACGTGACCGACTTCTTCCATCGTGCTCCCGAGGAGCGTGCGACCGTCGGGGCGCGCGACCACGTAGCCCTGATCGCCGAACACGATGTTCGAGACGATGGGCGGGCGCGTGTCGACCTGGACGATCTGCCCGCGCACCGGCCGCACGCGGCGCAGATCGCTCGGGAGTCCGGACACCAACGAGGACCACGAGCCCGCGGCGACGACGACCGCGTCCGCTTCGACGAGGCCGTCCTGCAGCTCGACGCCGCGTACGACACCACCGGACCGCGCGATGCCGCGCACGATCGTCCCGCCGCGAAAGCTCACGCCGAGCCGCGCGCAGGCCTGCTGCAATGCGCGGAGGAGCTGCGGCGGATCGACCTGCGCCTCTTCGGGGAAGTGGACCGCGCCGGTGATCGTGTCGGCGATCGCAGGCTCGATGCGACGCGCTTCGGCGCCGTCGACCACGCGCACCTCGGCGCCGTGCGCGCGCTGCCACCCGTACTCTGCGTCGAGCGCGGCAGGTCCGTCGCCCTTCGACGTGGCCTTGATCACTCCGCAGCGATGGAAGCCGGTGCCGAACCCGGCGACCTCGCGCAGCCTGCGATCGAGCTCTTCGTGTCGGGCGCGCGAGGCGAGCATCAGCTGGAAGATCTCTCGGCTCGGCACGTGCGACTCGACCTGGGCGCCGAGGATCCCCGCGGCGGCGCTCGACGCCTCTGCGCCGGGCACTGCGCGCTCGAGGACCGTCACCTTCGCGCGGTGCCGCGCGGCGAGCTCGAACGCGATGGCGCAGCCGATCACGCCGCCGCCGACGACCACCACGTCCGAGCGAGAGGGCGTCATGGAGCTCCGCGCGCGCACTCGATCACGCGCTTGTCCGTGACGATCGTCGACACCGCGACGTCGGTCGCCGTCTTCGGGATGTCGACCAGGAGCTGGAAGTCGTAGCCGACGCCGACGGTCGTCGCCTCGGGGTGACGCGGGATCGTCTTGTCGTAGAACCCCGCGCCGTAGCCGAGCCGATGGCCGGTCGGATCGAACGCGAGCGCCGGGACGATGATGAGATCGATCTCGGTCGCGACGGGCGCAGCGACGGGCTCTTCGAACCCGCGGCCGCGATCTTCGAACGCGGTCGCTTGCGCGTGGTCGACCCAGTGGAAGGTCATGATGGCCTCCGCGATCACCTCGGCGTCGTCGAGCGCCGGATACGCGACGCGCTTGCCGGCGGCCCGCGCGGCCGCGTCGATCGGTGCGGTGTCGACCTCGCCCTTCTGGAGCAAGGAGCGGAAGAGCGCGATCGACCGCGCGCTCTGGAACACGTCGAGCGCGACGAGCCGCGCGCAGATCTCGGCCGACGCCGCGGCGCGGACGTCCCGGGGGTAGAAGGCGCGCACACGCGCGATGGACTTCCGGAGCTCGGCCTTCGCGCGGACGCGCAGGAAGTCGTCGGCGCCTTCGGGCCAGCGGCCATGAGGCACAGGTCGGTTACGGGGAGATGAATCGTCGGTGGTCATCGCGCGGTCGGCGATGTCATACTGCGATCCATCGCGCCCCACGACCCCCCCTCCGGCAAGAAGCCGCCATCCACCTCGGCCCCGGATCCCGCGCCTCCGCCGGGAAAACGGGCCCCGCGCATCGCCTTCGTCGGCTCGGGAGGCGCGGCGCGCGGCATCGCGCACCTCGGCGTCCTCAAGGCCTGCGAGGAGCTCGGCATCCGCTTCGACGTCTTCGTCGGTGCGTCGGCCGGGGCGCTGGTCGGCGCCACGTACGGCCAGGGCATCGCGCTCGACGTGTTGCTCGATGCCTACCGCCTCCCCTGGCGTCGCAAGTACGACGACGGTCTGCGGCTCCACACGTCATCGTTCCTCGGCGCGCCGAAGCTGTCCGACCTGCTGCGCCCGGGCTACCTCACGAGCGGCCTCTTCAGCATCGACAAGCTCGAGGCGATGCTCCGCGAGCACCTCCCGCTCAACGATTTTCGCAAGATTCCGCGGAACATCCTGGTCACCGCCGTCGATGTCGACGGGCGCGGACGCGTCGTGTTCGGCAAGGGGTACGACGAGACGACGCCGATCTCGCGCGCCGTCGCAGCGAGCTGCTGCGTACCGGGCCTCTTCCGGCCGTACGAGATCAACGGGCGCTACCACCTCGACGGCGAGCTCGTGCGCACGCTCTCGGCAGACCTCGCGGTCGAAGCCGGCGTCGACATCGTGGTGGTCTCGAACATCTACCGGCAGGAGACGACGCGGGAGGGACAGACGAGCCTGGCGGAGCGCGGGCCCTTCTCGGTCCTGACGCAGGCGCTCAACATCGTGCTCTCCGAGAAAGAGCGGCGCGGCCTCGATCTCTACGCGCGCACGTACCCCAAAGTCACGTTCATCAACGTGTCGCCCGACATCGGCTCGTTCGGCTACCTGAACCGCTTCGCCGCGCGTTCGCTGATCTTGCGCGGGTACCGCGAGGCGCTCCGCGAGCTCGCCGCCGCGAAGGACCGCGGGGTCTTCGAGCCGCGCACCGATCTCAAGCTCGTGAGCGGCGGCTGAGCGCTGCTGTCCGGCTCGGCAGCGTGACGCACTCCTGACGCGCTGCGCGCACGAGCGCGCGCGGCCCGGGGTTACGGCGACAGGCCGACCCGTGGTAAGCGACCCGCCCCTTCAAACCCCGCACTCCTCGCGCTCTGCGAGGAGGCCGAAGGCGCCGGTTCCGAACGGCATGGTCGAGCTGCCATCCGCCGGACGGAACCGCTTCGGTTTGCGAGGGTGCGGCATCGATAGGACGATCAGGAAGTACCCATGTCGATCATCACGCCCGAGACCCCCGTCACCAACGCGCCGCCTGTGCCGCGCACGGCGCTCCCCGTCGTCGGCGGAGCACCTCCTCCGCGCCGCCCCGACGACGAGATCCACGCGCTCAAGCCGGCGGTCGACGAGGCCGCGCTCACGCACAAGCAGCTCCTCGACGGGGACTTCTGGCGTCGCATCCCGGCCTACAAGGACGTGACCGAGGCGCAGTTCCTCGATCACCACTGGCAGAGCAAGCACACGATCGTGAAGGTCGACAAGCTGCTCGAGGCATTGCAAGGGCTCGTCTCGTCGTCGTTCATCGACGATGCGCGCGTCGGGTTCGAGCGTGCGCCGATGAGCGTCCGCGTGTCGCCGTACATGCTCTCGCTGATCGACTGGGAGCACCCGTACGAGGATCCGCTGCGGATCCAGTTCATCCCCGTCGGCTCGCGGCTCCTGCCCGATCACCCGAAGCTCGGGCTCGACTCGCTCCACGAGCAGGAAGACTCGCCGGTCCCCGGTCTCACCCACCGCTACCCCGACAAGGCGCTCTTCCTGCCGCTCGACACCTGCCCCGTGTACTGCCGCTTCTGCACGCGCAGCTACGCGATCGGCATCGACACCGATCAGGTCGAGAAGGTGCACTTCAAGGCGAAGACGGAGCGCTGGCAGCAGGCGTTCACGTACATCTCCTCGCGCAACGAGCTCGAAGACATCGTCGTGAGCGGCGGTGACGCGTACAACCTCCGCGCTCAGCAGATCACCGAGATCGGCGAGGCGCTCCTCGCGATCCCGCAGATCCGTCGCATCCGCTTCGCGACCAAGGGTCCGGCGGTCATGCCGCAGAAGATCCTCACGGACACCGCGTGGACCGACGCGATCACCGCGATCGTCGAGAAGGGGCGCAAGCTCCACAAGGAGGTCGTGCTCCACACCCACTTCAACCATCCGAAGGAGATCACCAAGATCACGGAGAGCGCGATGAACCTGCTCATGGAGCGCGGCATCACGGTCCGGAACCAGAGCGTCCTCCAGCGCGGGGTGAACGACTCGGTCGAGGTGATGAAGCTCCTCGTGAAGCGCCTCGGTCACGTGAACGTGCACCCGTACTACGTCTACGTGCACGATCTCGTGAAGGGCGTCGAAGATCTCCGCACCACGGTCGACACCGCGCTCACGCTCGAGAAGCACGTGCGCGGCGCGACGGCCGGGTTCAACACGCCCACGTTCGTCGTCGACGCACCCGGCGGCGGCGGAAAGCGCGACGCGCACTCCTTCGAGACCTACGACCGCGAGAACGGGATCAGCGTCTACACCTCGCCCGCCGTGAAACAGGGGCAGTACTACCTCTATTACGATCCGCTCCAGCTGCTCTCCCCCGCGGCGCAGGAACGATGGAAGGATCCTGCGGCGCAGGCGCAGATGATCGACGCTGCGATCGAGCGTGCGAAGGGGCAGGTTCGTCCGTTCCTCTGAGCCGCCGTCCTCCCGCGTGCCCGGTCTCGGTCATCAGTGGTCATCAGTCGTCGGTGTCCAGCGAACGAGAAGTGCGCTCGGCCATTCTCGGACGACTGACGACTGACGATTGACGACTGAAAGGTCGTGAACCTTTCGCTCGCCTCCACGATGGACCAACAGGGAGACGGGGAGGCGAGGAGATCAGAGGGAGGTCGAGGATATGCTGCCGCGCGCGGACACCAACGTCTCGGCGGCCATGGTGTCGTCGACGTCGTCGCGTCGTCCGGCAGACCCTCTGGGTCCTCCCTCTCGCCTCCCCGGCTCCCCGGCTCCCTGTTGGCGGGCGGCTCCGGTCGAGACCTAAAAGTTCACGCTCTCTGACGAACTGACGACTGACGACTGCTTGCGTCGAGGCAGGAGCGCGAGCGGCACGACCATTGTATCGTTTGGGCCTCCCATGGCCGTCCGACCCGCTCGCAAGCCCAAAGCCCCCTTCGTCAGGACTGCGCTCTTGCATCTCGCCGCGGCGAGCGGAGTCACCGTCGCCATGATTGCCGGGGGCGCGACGGTCTCGTGCGGCAATCCGCCGATGATGGACGACTGTCCGAGCTCCGTGCCGAGCTCTGGCACACGGTGCGACGGGCGTGTCACGTGCTCCTATCCGGACACGTACTGCGGCTCCTCCGCGCCGACGGAGGCGCGTTGCACGGACGGCCGTTGGGAGCTCACGAGCCAGGTCTCGTGCAACCCGCCGCCGCCGGACTACTTCGATTCCGGCACGTTCGACGACACCGGCTCGATCGACGTAGGGGGCGACGTGGCGGCCGACGCGACGACGGACGCGCGCACGCGCACGGACGTGTGTCCGACGACGGAGCCCGTGCTGGGTGCTTCGTGCGACGTCACGGCGAACAAGATCTGTCCTTTCGCGAACCTCTGCCCGCTGCCGGGTGCGACCACGTCGTCGACCAACAGCTGGCGCTGCAGCGCGACCGGCGCGTGGACGTTCGATCAGAAGCTCGCGACGCCGATCGCTTGCCCGACGAGCGCGCCGAAGGACGGTGAAGCGTGCGGCTGCGCGATGTACCTGCCGAAGACCTGCACGTGGTCTTCGTCCTGCGGGCCCGCGACGGGCACGTGCGACGGCGCGACGCAGAAGTGGAAGATGGCGTTCGCGTCGTGCGGCGACGCCGGCTCGCCCGACACGAAGAGCGATGCGCGGTCCGACACGGCGACGAGCGACGCGCCCGCGAGCGACGCGCCGGCGGCCGAGACGAGGGACGCTGCCGAGCCCGCGAGCGACGCGGCCGCCGACGCCTTGACCGAAGACGCGCCGTTGGCCGACTGAGGTCAGTTACAGGCCGAGGCCGAGGGGAGCTTGCATCGCCCCTCGACGCACTTCGCCGGAGCCACGCAGTCGGGCCCTTCGACCGGATCGCACGCAGCGCCATCGGCAGCGGGCGCGACGCAGGTGCCCGCGGTGACGCCCATCGCGCCGACGCACTTCCCGCCGGCGCGACACATCTTGAACTCGCGGCTCGCGAGGATGATGCCGCACGGCTCGCCGAAACCGGCGACGCCGATCACCTGACACACGCCTGTCGTCTGGTTGCAGAACGTACCCGCGAAGAAATCGCATGCTGGCTGGGTCTTGCCGTCGGCATCGCACTTCGCGCCCGCCTTTCCGGCGGCGGTGCAGGACCCGTTGAAGCAGGTCGTCCCGAGGACGCACGGCTTGGCGTCGCTGCAGGCCTCTCCTGCGAGCGCGGCCTTCGCGCACTTGTCGGCCGCGCAGCTCAGACCGCGGCTGCACTTCTTCTCGTCGGTGCCATCGCTCTTCCTCACGGTGACGCACGCACCACCCGACGTGGAAACCGCGGCGCAGACGCCGCAGTTCACCGAGTCGGACTTCGCGCACCACGTGCTCTTGCACTGGCCGTCGTCGCCACAACCGGCGCCGTTCTCGAGGCCCCCCGGCTTCGGGACGCACAGAGCGGGCGGATCGTTCTGCAGCTGCGTGCACGTCTGGGCCTTCTGCACCGGCGCGCAGGCGGCCACGAAGTCGGGCGTGGTACTCGTCTTCGTCGCGTCGAAGGAGCTCGCGCACCCGAGCTTCCCGCGCGAGTTGCAGGTCGCGACGTCGCCGTACGCAAGCGTGATCGCAAAGGGCAAGCACGCCTGGAAGTTCGAGCACAAGGCGTCGACGATCGCCGTGCAGGCGTCGTCCCGCGACGCGCCGCTCGAGCTCGTGGTCTCGACGCTCGACCCGCAGGCGAGCGGGGTCGCGGTGAAGGCGAGCGCCGCCACGACGTAGAGGACGCGAGTCACTTGCAGGCCGCGCTGTCCGGGAGCTTGCACTTCCCGGCGATGCACTCGGCAGGCTCCATGCAGCCGGGGCCCTTCCACACGGACGCGTCGGCGACGCACGTCTCGCCGTCCTTCGCGCCGGGCGAGCAGGTTCCCTTCAGCACAGGCGGCATCGCGGCGAGGTCCGCGCCGTTGCAGTAGCCGTTCTTCTCGCAGACGGTGATGCCGGTGATGTTCAGCGGCGAGAGCGTGCCCTCGACGCCGCAAGGCTGCCCGTCACCGACGTACTTCGCGAGGTGGCACTTCTTCGCCAGGCAGATGAGGCCCGCGCTGCCGTCGCAGTTCGCGGCGGTCACGCCGTCCTCGTCACACGCGGCACCCTCGGTGGCGACGTTCTTCTTGCAGGTCGCACCGACGCACGTGTAGCCCTCGAGGCAGGGAATCGCGTCGCTGCAGGCGCCGCCGTCACCCACCGCCTTCACGCACTTGTCCTGGTGGCACGCGAGCCCCATCGGGCATTTCGTGTCGACGCACGCGCCCCCGTCGACCGGCTTCTCGGCGCAGACGCCGCACAGCTTGGTGTCGCCGTCGTAGCCGCAGAACGTGCTCTTGCACTGCGAGTCGTCGCCGCATGCGCGCCCGTTCTCGAGCGCCCCGACCTTCGGCGCGCACTCGCTCGGCCACTTGTTGTTCAAGAGATTTTCGCACGTCGCCGCACCCGCCGCGGTGGCGCACGCCGTGATGTCGGCGGGCTTCGCGCCGGTCGACGGCGCCGCCGCGACTTGCAGGCAGTCGATCATCGCGCGCGTCTTGCAGGTCGCGACGTCGCCGTAGGAAATCTTCAGGAAGAGGTTGGCGCAGCTCCCGATCTTCCCGCACAGCGTCTCGGTGTACCGCTCGCACGCCTGCTGCGCGCTCACGGCGGTCCCTCCGCTCCCCGTCGAGCTCGAGCACGCGACACCGAGCGACATCAGGACGGCGACGACGAGTACGCGCACAGGTTGCATGGAGCCTCCAGAGGACGAAACACGGCGGAGTGGCGGGCACTGCCGAGCAACTTCCGTGCGCTCGCCCCGGTCCGTGGACAGCGTGACGAGAATGGGGCGAGACGGTCAAATCCACGGCGAGGAGAGCCCGCCGCTCCGAAGACCGTGAACGCGCCGGCGACGTCCGCTGTGATCCCCCATTCACGGTCACTTTCGCTCCCGGGCCACCGCACCTACACGGCGGGACATGACGACCGTCCGACACCTGATCGTCGGCGCTGGGATCAGCGGCCTCGCGACCGCCGCCGCGCTGGAGGACCGCGACTACCTCGTGCTGGAGGCCGACGGCGAGATCGGCGGCTACTGCAAGACGATCAAGAAGGACGGTTTCGTCTGGGACTACTCCGGGCACTTCTTCCACTTCAAGAACCCCGAGATCGAGGCGTGGCTCCGGGAGCGGATGCCCGGACAGAACATCCTCACGGTCGACAAGAAGTCCTTCGTCGCGCACCCGCAGAAGCACGGCAGCTCGAAGTGGATCGACTTCCCCTTCCAGAAGAACATCCACCAGCTCCCGCAGGACGAGTTCATCGACTGCCTGCACGATCTCCATCTCGCGCGCACTTCTCCTGCCGGAAGCCTTCCGGAGACGAACTTCAAGGAGATGCTCTACGCACGCTTCGGCCGCAGCATCGCCGAGAAGTTCCTCATCCCCTACAACGAGAAGCTGTACGCGACGGACCTCGCGAAGCTCGACAAGGACGCGATGGGGCGCTTCTTCCCCCACGCCGATCTGAACGACATCATCCGCAACATGAAGGTCGCGAACAACGCGACCTACAACGCGCACTTCACCTACCCCGAAGGCGGCGCGATCGAATACGTGAAGGCGCTCGCGACCGAGGTTCCCTCCGAGAAGCTCGCGCTCGACGAGGCGCTCGTCTCGATCGACCTGCGCAAGCGCGTCGCGAAGACGAGCAAGCGCGAAATCCACTTCGAGCGCCTGGTGTCGTCGGCGCCGTTCAACCGTCTCCTGCAGATGTGCGGCGTCGCGCACGACGAGTCCGCGTTCACGTGGAACAAGGTGCTCGTGTTCAACCTCGGGTTCGACCGCAAGGGCCCGCGCGACGTGCACTGGGCGTATTACCCGAACCGCGACCGCGTCTTTTACCGCCTCGGCTTCTACGACAACATCTTCCAGACGGATCGTCTCTCGCTCTACGTGGAGATCGGCTTCCCACACGGCGCGCCCGTCGACGTCGAGGCGATGAAGAAGCGCGTGCTCGCAGACCTCGAGAAGGAAGGCGTCACGCAAGGACACAAGCTCGTCGCCGACCACAGCGTGGTGATGGACCCGGCCTACGTGCACATCACGCGCGCCTCGCTCGCGGAGGTCACGCGCTGCAAGCGCACCCTCGCCGCGAACGGCGTCTACTCGATCGGCCGCTACGGCTCGTGGACCTACTGCAGCATCGAGGACAACATCATCGAAGCCCGCGCGCTCGCGAGCGACTTCAACGCGGCGTGAGCGATGGACGGTTGGACGATCGACAGGTTCTCGGACGTTGTCCGCGACGGTTTCGGGGCTTGGCTCATGAACGTCGAAGGAATGATCGTCGCTGAGGTCTTCGCCAGCGACGGAGACGCAGGCACCTTCACCGTCAGTGCGTTTGCGGACGTCCCGGTCGTCGTCATGGAGTGGTTCCTCCGCGAAGCCCGGACCGCGATCGCACACTTCTCGAACGGCAGACCGCTTCCGACGTGAACGTGGAGCCGCCGGCGGCGCCGGCGGGGCGCGGGTCTCCGCCGGCGCGCGCCGGTGCTGCGACAAACGCGAGAAAACATGGGGTCGGCGTGGCGCGAGAGCGCGGCACGCGACGCGCAAGGTGCCGGGCATGCGTTCGGAGTCCGCGGTCGCTACGCTGTTCGGCATGCATCCCCTCGACGATCGAGTGAAGCACCGGCGCGCACCGCGACCGATCGTGTTCCCGGTCGAGGTCCAGGTGCCCGAATCGATCAGACATCTGAAGCTCCGCACGGCGTTGATGTCGATCCTCGAGCAGGCGTTCGCGACCGAGGCGGCGATCGGCAGCGATCAGTTCGTGTACTGGAATGCGCGCGATCCACGTCGCTGTCTGGCGCCGGACGTGTTCGTGAAGGTCGGCGTTTCCAACGAGCCGTTCGATACGTGGAAGACGTGGGAGCGCGGCGGACCACCCGAGCTCGCCGTCGAAATCGTCAGCGACAGCGACGCGTCCGATCTCCGGCTCGAAGAGAAGCTCGTGCGCTACCACGAGCTCGGTACGCGCGCGGTCGTCCGCTTCGATCCGGCGGCTCTCGCCGGAGAGCGACTTCGTGCTTGGGACCGAATCGCAGAAGATCTCGTCGAGCGTATCGTCGAAGCCGACACCACGCCTTGCGCAGTTCTCGGCCTGCAGTGGGTCGTCGCGCCGCTCGCCGGTTTCCCAATCGCGCTCCGACTGGCGCGCGAAGCCGGCGACCTGCTCCCGACCGCCGAAGAGTCCGCACGTGCCGACGCCGATGCCGCGCGTGCCGAGGTCGATCGGGCGGCGGAGCGCATCGCCGCGCTCGAGGCCGCGCTGGAGCGCCAGAAGCAAACGTGACAGGGGTCCTCGGCCGGGGCGCGGTGCGCGCGTTCGTGCTGTTCGGCGTGGTCCTTTCCGTCGTCGCGACGTGGTACTCGCTCGTCGTCCTCGGGCGTCAGGCAACGAAGGGCTCCTCGGGGAGCGAGCCCGGCCAGCTCGTCGTCCTCACCCATGTGGTCGGCCCGACGACGGGCGACGTCGCGCTCCTCCACGGTGTCGCCGTGCTCGACGAGACCGACGGGGCGATCGAGTTGGTCTTTTCGACCGATCCGCTCACCTGCAGCGGCAGCGTCCACCAGGGCCTCGCCGCCTGGCGCACGAGGGACGATGCGAGCTACCTCTTCGTGCACATCGCTCCGGGAGCGTCGATCGCCGTACCGGTCAGCGCGACGACGCGATGGGACTTCTTCCCGCCGTCTTCGAAACCGGTGAGCGCGACGCTCCACGTCTGGAAGCCGGTGATCGATCGCGAAGGCTCGAAGGTGATCCTCGACGAGCTCGCGCCGAAGCGCGGTGGTCGCGTACGCGGGACCGTCACGCTCGAAGTGCGGTACCACGACTTCGAAGACGGCGCGGCCGCGGCGATGCGCGCCGGCGGTCGCTTCGACCTACCCGTGTGCACGTATCTGGGGCCGCGCTGGCTGCGCCGCCTCGGCGGGTGGTTGGACGTGAAATGACCGCCGGCGGCGCCGGCGGCGTATTGGCATCCGCCGGACCGGTCCCTCACGAATTTCGCGCAAAGTGTGGCGCGTGGGTGGCCGAGATCGTCGGCACGGGATCGGCAGCGTCTGCGGGCATGCGCTCGGTGTCCGCGGTCGCTACGCTGTCCGGCATGCACCCCCTCGGCGATCGAGTGAAGCACCGGCGCGCACCGCGGCCGATCGTGTTTCCGGTCGAGGTCAAGGTGTCCGAGTCGATCCGCCACCTGAAGCTGCGCACCGCGCTGATGTCGATCCTCGAGCATGCCTTCGGCCACGAGGCGACGGTCGGGAGCGATCAGTTCGTCTATTGGAACGCACGCGACCCGCGTCGCTGCCTCGCACCCGACGTCTTCGTGAAGGTCGGCGAGCCCAACGCTCCGTTCGAGACATGGAAGACATGGGAACGCGGCGGCCCGCCCGACGTGGCCGTCGAGGTCGTGAGCCACAGCGACGCTTCGCAGCTGCGCCTCGAAGAGAAGCTCGAGCGATATCACGAGCTGGGCACGCGCGAGGTCGTGCGCTTCGACCCTGCCGGGGAGCTCGGGGAGCGCGTACGCGCATGGGATCGCGTCGCGAACGATCTCGTCGAGCGCATCGTGGAGGCCGAGACCACCCCTTGCGTGATCCTCGGACTGCAGTGGGTCGTCGCGCCGATCGCTGGATTTCCGGCCGGTCTACGCCTCGCGCGTGAGGGAGGTGCACTGCTGCAGACGGCGGAGGAGGCTGGGCGCGCGGACGCCGACG
>JBKJQC010000287.1:0-4461 GCA_046593995.1 Polyangiales bacterium | reverse complement strand
GACCCCGAAGCCGATCGGCGTCGGTGGTGGTCCCGCTGCGACCGAGACCGCCCCGCCCGCGCCGGCTCCCAAGGCGACGACTCCCAAGAAGCCCGGCGGCGGCGCCTCGAAGCCCGCGCCCGCACCTGCGCCGTCCACCTCCGGCTCCACCTGGCAGCTCCCGCCGTTCATGACGCCGGGTGCAGGCGGCGATGCCGGCACGTGGCAGTGGCCATGGCCGCAGACCGGAACGCCGACTCCGAGCACGCCCGCTCCGACGCCGTCGGCAACACCGGCCCCTCAGACGTCGGCCACGCCGGTGCCGTTCCCGTTCCCCAACAGCGGCGGCTGGCAGGCGCAGCCCGGCCAGTGACATCATCGAGTTCGTGAGCGAGAGTTCGTGAGCGACGAAGGACCTGTTCTCGCGACCGATCGCGCGCCCGCGCTCCTCCTCGACGTGATGGGGACGCTGGTGCGCGATCCGTTCTTCGAGGACATGCCCTCGTTCTTCGGCCTCACGCTGCAGGAGCTGATCGCGCAGAAGTCACCGACCGCGTGGGTCGAGTTCGAGCACGGGCGCATCGACGAAGCCGAGTGCATGCGTCGGTTCTTCCTCGACGGTCGCGCGTTCGAAGTCGAGGCCTTCAAGCGTCACGTCGCCTCCGGATACGAATGGTTACCCGGCGTCGTCGAGCTCCTCGAGGAGCTCCGCGCGCGCGGCGTCGAGATGCATACGCTCTCGAACTACACGCCGTGGTTCCAGCTGATCGAAGACCGGCTCGGGCTCGGTAGGCTCGTCCCCTGGACGTTCGTGTCGTGTCGCACCGGGGCCCGCAAACCCGATCCAGGGGCCTACGCGGGGGCGGCCGAGGCGCTCGGGCGAACGCCCGCCTCGTGCGTCTTCGTCGACGATCGCCGGGTGAACGTCGAGGGCGCGTGGAAGGTCGGGATGCCCGGCCTCGTATTCCGCGACGCAAAGGCGCTGCGCGACGATCTCGTCCGGCTCGGGGTACTCTGATCGGCCTCATGACCGACACCTTTCGCGCGCGCCTCGAGAAGCGCATCGCCAACGCGGCGATGCGCATGCCCCGCTCGTGGATGGTGAAGCTCGCCGGCGGTAGTCGCGTCCAGGTCGCGGACTTCGTGCTCGACGAGCAGGTGCAGCTCGCGATCGCGATGGCCGCACGCCTCGGGAAGAAACATACCCACGAGCTCGACGTGCAGAGTGCGCGCCGGGAGCTCGAGACGATGTCGGCCGTCTTCGCGCCACGTCCGCGCCCGATGGCCCGCGTCGAGGACCGCAAGATCCCCGGTCCCGCCGGTTCGATCCCGATCCGCATCTACGTACCGCGAAGGCTCGACCGACCGGCGCCCGCGTTGGTGTTCTTCCACGGCGGCGGGTTCTGTCTCGGGAGCCTCGAGTCCCACGACGCTCCCTGCCGCGTGATCGCCGACGACGCGCGCTGCATCGTGGTCGCCGTCGACTATCGGCTCGCGCCCGAGCACCCGTTCCCTGCGCCGGTCGACGACGCCCTCGCGGCGTTCCGCTGGGTCGCGAAGGACGGCGAGCGCCTCGGGATCGACACCTCGCGTGTCGCGGTCGGGGGAGACAGCGCCGGCGGCAACCTCGCCGCGGTCGTCGCGAACGAGACGCGCGGCGAGCAGAACAAGCCGTGCTTCCAGCTGCTCGTCTACCCGACGACCGACGCGACGCTCTCGCACCCTTCGATCCGCTCGCTCGGAAAGGGGTTCTTCCTCGAGTACGAGACGATGGTGTGGTTCACGAATCACTACCTCGGCGATCACGATCGGAAGGATCCGCGCGCATCGCCGTTCTTCACGCCCGACCTGCGCGGGACCGCGCCTGCGTTCGTCGCCACGGCTGGGTTCGATCCCCTGCGCGACGAGGGGCAGGCGTACGCCGAGAGATTGCGCGCAGCGGGCGTGCCCGTGCGTCATCGTTGTTACACGAGCCTGTTCCACGGCTTCTTCTCGTCCTCGGGCGGGTTCGAGGCAGCGCGACCGGCGCTCGTCGAGGCTGCCGCTGCGCTGCGCGACGCGTTTCGTGCGTGACCTGCGTGACGTTCGCTCTGTCGCGCGTGAGCCGAGCAACGCTTGGTCGCGCACGAGCGTCGTACTCGCGATGTCGTCCGATAGTTCCGAGCCGAGCTCCGAAGAAACGGAAGAATCTTCATCGCAAGAAGCGCGACCGCTGCGCCCGCCCGCCCGAGCGCGGTTCGAGCGGATGTCCTGCGACGTGCTCCCGCTCAGCGAAGCCGCGCACCGCCGCATGATGCAGGCGCGCCGCACCTCCGGCTTCTGATCGCGCTCAGGTCGTCTTCGGAGAGGTCTTCGGAGCGGTCTCCGGAGCGAGCGAGCGCCAGCCCTCGGCCTCGCGCCAGCGACGCTCTTGCTGCCCGAGATCCGTCAGCACGTCGCGCAGTCGATCGGTGATCTTCTTGTAGGTGCGGAGTCGCGCGGGCTCGTCGAGGAGCGGCGCGAAGTCGACCGGTGGGCCGAACATCAGCGTGATCGGCTCGCCGGTGCCGTCGAAGTTCGACTTCACCTGCTTCGGGAAGTCGTTGCCGAGGCCGAGCACGAACATCGGGACGACGATGGGGCGGCTGCGGTGGACCATCTGGCCGATCCCGATCTGCATGGGGAGCAGCGTGTAGGGGTCGTCCGTCTTGTTGCGCGTTCCCTCGGGATGCATCCCGACGACGTTGCCGGGGCGCGTGAGGATCTCCGCCATGAGGTCGACGGTGAACTCGTTGAACGCGCGCGCCTCGGGGCGACGCATGATCGGCGGGTACATCGCCCACGCCGACATGATGCCGTTCACGACGATGCCGTCGGGTCGGTCGTAGAAGTAGTCGCCGCGCACCGGGAAATACATCCCGGTCACCCACTTGGTGTTTCGCAGCAGCACGCTCGACATCACGTAGAGGTCGAAGAAGCTCCGGTGGTTCGACGCGATCACCACGCCGCGATCGACCGCGAGGTTCTGCAGGTGCTCGAGCCCCTTCACGTGGAGGAGCGACTTGGTGCACACGTAGACCCAGCTCGCACCGAGCGTCTTGAGGAACGTGTGGGCCGCGCGCTTGAGCGGCGGCTTGGCATTGATCGTGTCGGCGAGATCGAACGCGAAGCGCTCGAAGCGAGTCAGGACGGCGAGCTGCTCGGGCCTCGGACGCAGCGTGTCGGGCACGCCCTGGAGTCTAGCCGACATGCGTGGCACGTTGACTGCTGAAGAGCGCCCAGACGTGGGAGAAGAGTTCGGCGCAGAAGGCGAGATCATGCCAGTCATGCAGCAATGCAAGCTCGGGCGGCGCACCGACGATGGCGAGGTGCGGCATCGCGTCGCGCGAGCCGCCTCGCACGTGAGCGTTCTCGTCGCACTGCTCACGGCGGGATGCACGTACGAGCAGCACGTCCACGTGCATGCGAGCGCCGAGACGAACGCCGCCGTTTCCACAAACGCAGAATCGACCGAACGGGTGGATTACCCCTTCCGCGATCCGCTCGACGCGGTCGTGCGCGTGGCGAGCGTCCACGGTCAGTGCTCGGGCGTGGTCGTCGCCGACCGCTTGGTCGTCACGTCGCGGACCTGTCTCTCGCGCATCACCAAGCAGGGGTCGTTCGCGATCGATCGTGTGCGCGCGCGGCTCGGTGGCGGCGTCGTCGCGTGGCACGCGGCACCTGCGCACGCGATGCTGATGTCGCCTTGTCACGGTGTGGCGGTGCTCGTGACGGCGGAGCCGATTCCCTCGACCTGGCCGCTGCGCATGCGGCTCGGCGAGCAGGTCTACGTGGGGGAGCCGCTCCGTATCGCCGGCTTCGGTCGCTGCTCGAAGGGATCCTCCGGCGCGCGCACCATCGGCTTCGCGGGCATCGTGCACGAGGTCGGGACCCAGTCCTTCGCGCTCGACGCCTCGGTCTGCCCGGGTGACGCGGGCGGTCCCTTGATCTCGGAGTGGACGGGTGAGGTCGTCGGCGTCCTCGACGGTCCGCCGCTCGACAGGGACGACGACGAGTTCAACCACTCCCCGGCGCCGACCTCCTCCGTCGCTGCGCGCGTCGACATCGCGCGCGGGCTGCTCGCTCAGGCGTTCCTCGTCGCTCACGGCGTACGCCCGGAGGATCTGCCCCCGATCTCGTGTCAGTGACGAGCCGCTGGGAGTTGGCGACGTTCTTGCGTGTTGCCTCACCGGAGGCGCGCCCATGAACGTCGTCACCGATCTACGCACGCACGACGCGCTCGTCGAACAGCTCGTCGCCCGCGGCATCGCGCGAACCCCGCGGGTCATCCGTGCGCTGCGCCTCGCCCGTCGTCATTGGTTCGTCCCGAACGCCGACGAGGCGTTGGTCGCGACCGACCGACCCATGTCGATCGGGTACGGTCAGACGATCTCGCAGCCGACGGTGGTCGCCGAGATGACCGAGGCCCTCGCGCTCCGCGGCGACGAGCGTGTCCTCGAGATC
>JBKJQC010000104.1:0-20790 GCA_046593995.1 Polyangiales bacterium | reverse complement strand
GTCGCGGGAGAGTCGCTCAGCGCGCGGCTCGCGCGCGAGGGTGCGCTCGACCTCACGAGCGTGCGACGGCTCGTCGCGCAGGTCGCCGACGTGCTGACCGCGGCGCACGCCGCTGGGATCCTGCACCGCGACATCAAGCCCGGGAACATCATGCTCGTCGAAGACCAGCACGAGCTCACGGTGAAGGTCGTGGACTTCGGCATCGCGAAGTCCCTCGACGGCGGCGAGACGGGCGCGTTCACGCTCCCGGGCACGCTCATGGGGACGCCGGCGTACATGGCCCCCGAGCAGCTGATCGAGGGGCTGCCGGCGGACGCGCACGCGGATCTCTGGGGCCTCGGCGTCGTCGCGTATGAAGCGCTCGCGGGCAGGCCGGCGTTCGGCGGGCGGACGCGCGCCGCGATCTGCGCGGCCATGCTGCTCAAGCGCTACGAGCGCATGGGCGCGCTGAAGCCGGAGCTACCCGCCGCTCTCGACGACTGGTTCGAGCGCGCCTTCGCCATCGACGCGGCCTCGCGCTTCGATTCGGCAGCGGATCTCGCGGCGAGCTTCGAGGCCGCCGCCCTCGGCGTCGCGAGCCATGACAGCGCCCGCGCGCCGCGTCCGGTGCGGTTGCGCATCCCCGACAAGCTCTTCGGCCGCGAGCGCGAGGTGGCGACGGTGCTGCGCGCGTTCGAGCAAGCGTCGCGCGGCCGCTCCCGCGTGCTGTTCGTCACTGGCTATTCGGGCATCGGCAAGACGTCGCTGGTCGCCGACGTCGAGCAGACGCTCGAGGCCGGTGGCGCCACGTTCGTGTCCGGTAAGTTCGATCAGTTCAACCGCGGGACGCCCTACGACACCCTGATTCGAGCGTTTCGACAGCTGATCCGGAAGGCCGTCGCGGGCAACGCGAACAACGCGAACAACACGCTCGACGACGCGCTGGTCGCGCAGACCGCCACGCTCGCGGGTCCGAGCGGGCGAGCGCTCATCGACGTCATCCCCGAGATCGAGCAGCTGATCGGCAAGCAGGCCGAGCTCGAGCCTGCCTCTCCGGAGGAAGCGCGCAACCGGTTCCAGCGGGCGATCGGCCGGCTCGTGACGTCGCTGGCCACCGCGCAGCATCCGCTGGTGATGTTCTTTGACGACCTCCAGTGGGCCGACCTCGCCTCGATCGATCTCATCACGAACCTGGCGACCGATCCCGAGAGCCGCCACGTGCTCTTCGTCGGCGCGTATCGCGACAACGAGATCGACGCCGCACACCCGTTGACAGGCGCGCTCGAGCGGATGCGCTCCGTCGGCGCTTCCATCGACGAGATCTCCCTCGGGCCGCTCAGCGAGGACGCGGTCCTCGACGTCATCTCCGCGACGTTTCCGGGAACGCCGGGCCGCATGCGCCTGGCGGTCGTGTGCCACGCGAAGACGCATGGCAATGCGTTCTTCCTGCGGCGGTTCCTCGAATCGCTCCACGAGGACGGCCCGCTTCGCTTCGACCACACGCAGCGCCAATGGACGTGGGACCTGCCCGCGATCGAGGCGCGCGCGGTGACGGACAACGTCGTGGACTTCGTCGCGGCGGAGATCCGGCGGATGCCGAAGACGGCCGGTGAGGCCATCCAGTCAGCGGCATGCATCGGCGACGAATTCGATCTCGAGACGCTCGCGCTTTCGCTCGGCGTGGGACGAGCCGTCGCGCTCGAGAGGCTGCGGCACTCCCTCGCGTCGGATCTCGTCACGCCCGCCGCCATGCAATCGGCGCTCTCGCCGGCCAATGCCCACGAGGCGGCGCGGGTCTCTTTCCGCTTCGTGCACGATCGCATCCGTCAGGCGGCGCGCTCGCTCATGGACGACGCCGCGGCAGCGAAGGTTCATCGCGACGTCGGGCGCTTCATGCTCGCGCAGCTTGTGGGCGCCGAGCGCGAGCGCCGTCTGTTCGAGCTGGTCGATCACCTGAACCTCGGGCTCGTCGGTGACGTGACCTCGGAAGAGTCCGCGCACCTCCGTACGCTCAACCTCGCGGCGGCGCGCCGCGCGACCAGCTCGGCCGCGTTCGAGCCAGCGTACCGATACCTGCAGCAGGCGCTCCGCCACCTCGACGCCGAGCCCTGGACCTCTGACTACGAACACACGATGGCCATCCACGTCGAGAGCGCGCGCGCTGCCTACCTGAGCGGTGATCAAGCCGCGATGGAGCAGCTCGTCGCCACGGCCGTGACGCACGCCCGGACGCCGCTGGACAGCGTGCTCGCCCGCGAGGTGAAGCTGCATGCGCTGGTGAGCCAGCAGCGGCTGGTCGATGCGGTGCAGTACTCGATCGGCTTGCTCGCCGAGCTCGGCGTCCAACTCCCCACGGCCCCGACCGAGCAGGACGTCGAGCGCGTGGTCGTCGACACGCTCGGGCGACTCGAGAGCTTCACGGTGGCCGACGTCCCTGGCCTTCCGATGGCCAACGATCCGCTGGTCACGATCGTCCAGCGAATCCAGAACGACACGATGTCGTCGGCATATCTCGCGGTGCCGAACCTCCTCCCCATCATGGGGTGCAACATCGTGCGTGCCACGCTCGACACCGGCGTCTGCAGGGAGTCGCCTTACGGCTTCGCGATCCTCGGACTCGTGCTCAGCTCCATCAACCAGATCGACGTCGCCTATGCGATGGGCAAGATCGCGATGGAGATCCTGGGCCGCATCGACGATCGCTCGGTGCACCCGCGCACCATGCACGTCGTCGCCTCGTTCGTGCGGCCCTTCGTCGAGCCGCTACGGCAGGCAGTGGAGGACGAGCGCCGGGTCGCGCGCATCGGCATGGACACGGGCGACTTCGAGTACGCCGGCTGGGCGATGCACACGATGGTGTGCGACGGCTTCTTCGCCGGGATGGAGCTGGGCGAGCTCGCCGCGCTGTGCGAGCAGAGCCGCGCGATCATGGTGCACCACCGGCAGATCGCCCCGATCGGCGTCACCGATCCCTTCGCGCAGCTGGCCGCAAACCTCATGGGCAAGGCCAAGGATCCGACGCGCCTCGTCGGACCGAGCTACGACGAGGTCGCCCAGCTCGCGCTGCTGAAGTCCATCAACTATCGCGGCGCGGCGTTCGTGCTCGGCGTGACCGGGACGTTCGCGCGGTATCTATTTCGTGATCTTCGCGCCGCGCGCGAGTACCTCGAGGTCGCAGCGGAGTTCGCCGACGGCGCCGTGGCGACGTACAGTCAGGTCTGGTTGCAGCAGCTCCGCGTGCTGATCGTGCTGAGTACCGTGGACGTGCTCGCGAAGGACGACGTCGCGGCCGCGCTCGCCACCCTCGAGGCCAGCGTGACGCAGCTTCGTACCTGGCAGCGGTTCTCTCCCGTCAACCACGACCACCGCGTGCACCTCGTCGACGCAGAGATCGCGCGCGTGAAAGAAGACGAGGCGGCGGCGCCCCTCTACGACCGCGCCATCGCGGCAGCCCTCGAGAACGGCTTCACGCACGAAGCGGCGCTCGCCAACGAGCTCGCGTATCGACACCACCACGCGCGCGCGAGCAACGAGGTCGCCGAGAAGTACCTGGCGGAGGCGTGCGCGCTCTACGCGCGCTGGGGCGCCAGCGCGAAGGTCACGCACCTGCTCGCCGAAGGCGCCGAGAGCGACCATCGAACGAGGCTCTCGGGTACCTGAACGAGCGCAGCGCTCCCGGCCGGCATCGGAGCCGTCCGAGCCATGCGCAAGACCTGTCTACCTCCGTGAGGTGAAGAAGCACACGCCGGCGGTCGAGCAAGGACTGTCCCAGCTGCGCGCGCAGGGGGTCGAAGCCTTGTCCTTCACGCACTCCGACGAAGCAGCGCGCCACGCGGCGCTGCACGGGATTACCATGCCCGGATGAGTCTTCCGGATCCGGCGCGCGTCGCCACCGCGTCGCGTCGCTTCGAGCGGTTCTTCGGCGAGCTCCGCACGGCGTTCGTCGAGCGCGACGACCTCTTGATGCAGGTCTCGCTCGCGCTCCTCGCAAAGGAGCACGTGCTGATGACCGGGCCGCCGGGTACCGCGAAGAGCCAGGTCGCCGCCGCCGTGCTGCGCCGGATCCTCGACGAGACCACCGGCGCGCCGTCGCTCTATGCGCGGCAGTTCACCGAGAGCACCGTGCAGACCGACCTCGTCGGTCCGATCGACTTCAAGACGCTCGTCGACACGGGGCGGACGGAGCACTTCACCGACCAGGGCATCCTCGGTGCGGTCCACGCGTTCCTCGACGAGGTGTTCGACGGCCGCGACATGCTGCTGCGATCGGCACTCAACGTGCTCCACGAGCGCGAGCTCAAGGAAGGGACGAAGACGACCCGAGGGGCGATCGAGGTCGCGATGATGACCTCGAACCGCTACCTCGCCGAGGTGCTCGAGGGCTCGCGCGAGACGTTGCTCGCGTTCGTCGATCGCATCGCGTTCGTCGCGTTCATGCCGCGGGGGTTCGCCGATCCGAAGAACCTCGCATCGGTCCTCCGGCGTCACGTCGGCGGCGCGGGGAAGCTCGAGCTCACGGCGCCGCTCACCGTCCAGGACCTCGACGCGCTGCAGGCGACGGTCGACTCCGTGCACGTCTCCGACGCGGCCTGCGACGCAATCGCGACGTTCCTCGAGGCCCTCGAGCTCGAGCTGAACGCCGCGGCCAAGGCCGATCCGACCTTCATCCCGACGCGCTACGTCTCGACGCGCACGGCGGTCCGCTGCGGCCGCGTGCTCCGCGCGATCGTCGTGTCGCAACGCATCTTCACGCAACCGGAGCGGCCGCTCGAGGTCATGCCCGCCGACTTCGCGTGGCTCCGGTTGCACCTGATGCTGTCCGGTCCGTCGCCGGAGATGATCGAGCGACTGCTCGCGAAGGAGACGGATCCGCGCGAGCGACGCCAGCTCGCGATCGTGCGCACGGAGCGCGAGGCGTTCGATCGCTGTCTCGCGAAGGTCCCGCAGTTCACCGCGGCGCCGCGCGTGCAGATCGATCTCGGGAAGAGGGAGAAGGCGACGCAGGACGCGCTCGCCTCCGGGGATCCCGCGCGCCTCGCGAAGGCCATGCAGGAGCTCGTGCAGCTCACGCACGCCGGCGGTCCGGGGGCGGACCGCGCAGCGCTCCTCGTGCGCCAGGTGGTCGACTCGCTGGCGACGCGCGCGCTCCGCGCCGGGCTCCTCGCCGCCGGACGTCCGCACCAGATCGGTCGCATCGACGGCATCGCCACCGAGCTCGACAACCTCGCGGCGCGGCTCGACGAATCGGCCGCAGGCACCGACGGGGACGCGCGCACCCTCGCGCGCTGGCTACGCGGTCGCGCGATCGGGCTCCTCGACACGGGCGCCGCGTTCGATCCGGCCGCGGTTGCCGCGGACGTCGAAGGTGCTTTGGACGAGCGCGGAGGCCACGACGCGCGCATCTCGCGTCGACTCATCGGGCTCGAGGATCTGGCGAAGCTCCGGTCGCGCATCCTCACAGCGGGCGCCGACGTCGCCGATCCCGTCGCATCCGCGCGCACCTGGACGACGGCCATCACGCGCGCCGAAGAGGACATGGCCGTGCTCCTCGACGCGGGGTTCCGCACCCGCGTCGGGCAGGTGCTCGCCGAAACGCCGCGGGACAAGCTCGGCGAGGTGCTCGGCGCGCTCGCCCCCGATCTCGCGCGCCTCGACGAGCTGTCGGTGCGACTCACGGCCCTCGCGGACGGGCGCTCACGGCTGAAGGAGCGCGTCGTGGGACCGCGCATCGGCGATCTGCTCGCCGCGATCTTCCGCACGATCGACGCGACCGATCGCGCGGCCCTCGTCCGCCAGGTCGAGACGCTCCTCCGAACGCTCGAGAACGCCGGGCTCGAGGAGGCGATCGATCCCGCGCAGTGGGTCGTCTGGTCGACCGTGGCCCTCGTTCGCTCCGATGTCGGCGCGCCGCCGCCCCCCGAAGGCGCCCCGGACAACGAGAGCTGGCGCGCGCTCCGTTCGGCCGAGCAGCGCACCCCGATCGCGGTCACGTTGCGCGAGGTCGCGCTGCGCGTCGCGCGGATCCACGGCGACGCCGACGTGGCCGAGAGGACGATCCGCGAGCTCGTCGCCCAGCTCCCCGATGCCCTTCGCGGCGACGCTGCCGACAGCGATCTCGCCCGCATCGAGCGCGCGATCGATCACCTCGAGAAGTGGTGGTGGGGGCTCACTGGCGGCGCCGAAGGGGGCGAAATCCCGCTCGACGAGGCGCGCGATGCGCTACGCGCGCTCGTCGCATCCCGCTTCCTCCACGTAGTCCTCGACGAGGGCGCGCTCCTCCGCTTCACGCTCGAGGTGCAGGTCGTGGGCGACACGTTCGCCGCCCACGCCGATCGTGCCGAGGCGCTGCGAAAGCGGGGCGAGTCGCTCTCGCAACGCGTGCGCGCGCAGGTGAGCGCGCTCGGCCGCGCGGCGGGTGATCGCGCGTGGGCCGACGTGCTGTCGCGGGCGCTCTCGACGGGAAGGCAATGAACGAGCGACTGAGCGCCCTCGGCGATCGCATCGAGCTGCTCGCGACCGATCCCGCGAAGGTGCGCGCGCCGTTCACGCGGCTGTTCCGCCCGGTGCTGCGCGGCCTCGGTTGGCGTCCGAAGCTCGTCACCGAAGCGGTCTCGGCGCTGCTCGTGCGCGTCGGGAAGCCCGGTGACGCGGACGGCGTAGAGACCCTCCTCGACAAGGCGATCGCCGAGCTCGACGACAACGTCGGTGCGGTCGAGCGAGCGTTCGTGCTCAATGGGCGCGTCGGAACCGCGCAGGCTGCGTGGCTACGCCGGCTCTACGAGGTCGTCGCGCGCGCCGATCGCGCCGTCGAGTCGGGGGACGCGATCGACCGACGCATCGCGGGCTCGGTCGACCGGGCGCGCATCCTTCCGCCTCTCGAGGTCCGTCCGCGTGAGGATCAGGGGGAGGCGGCCCCGGAGGATGCGAGCGCCGCACGACTCGTCGAGCTGCAGCTCGCGTCGATCGATCACCTGCTCGAGGCCGCGCGCGACGAGCGCTCGTTCCTCGCGCGACGGAGGCGTCTCCTCGAGGCCGCGCGTGAGCTCTTGCTCGACTCGGCCGCCGCCCTCCCGCTCGACGCGGACGCCGTCGAAGCACGTCGCGCGCACCTCGGCCGCGAGATCGTGCGCATCGATCGCCTGCAGGCGGCCGGCGTCGACCCCGACGTCGCGCTCCTGCACCAAGCGCGGAGCGCGCTCTCCCGCGGCGAGCGCGGACGCTTGCACTCGGTGTTGGTGGCGATCGACGACGGCGCGGCCGCGGTCGACGACGGAGACGTCGCGCGAAGGACGAGGAGCGCGATCGATACGCTCTGGAAGAACAGCGACCGCACCGACGCGAAGCTGCGCTCGCTCGTGCTCTCGGCCGGCGAATCGCTCGGCGGCGACGTGGTGGAGAAGATCAAGCAGGGCGTCGGCGGTGCCGAGAGCGACGCCGTGCAGACCTACGCCGCGGCCCTCGCCGTCGACGGCGCCTTCGAGGTCGGCGGGACGCTCTCGCCCGTACGCGTGACGGAGATCGAGACCCGCGCCCGCGCCGTGCCGTGGCCGACGCAGGACATGCAGCTCGCACAGGCGCGCGGCATCGAGGACGTGCCGAACGCCATCCTCGACGATCCGCGCACGATCATGCTGTCGCTCGCGACCGGTCGTCTGCTGACGCGCCGCTACATCCAGGAAGACCGCATCGAGCGCAAACGCACGAAGCTCATCGGCGAGGTGCGCGTCTATCTCCTCGACGGATCGAGCTCGATGTACGGCGCCCGCGCGAAGGTCCGCGACGCCCTGCTCGTGAGCGAGCTCGCGACGCTCGCACACCGGTGGGACGCGGCGCGGTCGAAGATCCGGGTCACGCTCTTCTATCGATACTTCGACACGCAGGTCCACGCGGTGACGCGGATCGCCGACGGCGCGGCCGCGCTCGCGAAGATCCCCGAGCTCTTGTCGACGCCGCACGAGGGCGGGACGAACATCGAGGCCGCGCTGATCGCGAGCCTCGACCAGGTGCGCGAGGCGCGCGCGTCGGATCCGGATCTCGCCCGCGCGCAGATCGTGCTCGTCACCGACGGCCAGTCTGCCATCGAGGAGGCCGCCATCGAGCGTGCGCGCCGAGGCATGGACGACGTCGCGATCGCGGTCAGCGTCATCGCGCTCGGCGAGGAGAACGCCGCGCTGCGCAGCATCGTCGCGGCGCAGCGAAAGCGCGGCGAGCGCGCGTTCTACCACTACATCCCGGACGCATCGCTCGTCGACATGGTCTGCGGCAACGTCGACGTGGGCACGCCGATCCATCTCCCCGAGGTCGAAGCCGACCGCAAACGCGGACCGACAGAGACCGCACGGGTCCTGCAGGCGGAGCTCGGGACGCTCGTCGACGAGCTGTTCGATCTCGATCGAGCTCGCGATCTCGAGGCGATGGAGCGCACCGAGGCGGAGCTCCGCGCGTCGGCCGACATGGGCATCGAGCTCGACGGGGAGGCCGCGCGTCGGGAGGCGCTCGCGCGCGATCTGCGCGCCATCGAGCGACGCTTCGCGCGTTGGTTCCCCGAGCCCGTCTCGGACAAGGGCGCGGGGAAGGGCGACGACGTGGAAGGCGAGGACGTCGACGCGGCGTACGTCGTCCTCGCGACGGTGGCGGAGGTGGTGACGACGGTCGGTGGCAGCACACTCGCGCGACGCGCGGAGGCGATCGATACGCTCGAACGCCTGCTCCCCGACGCAGGGCTCACGCCCGCGCGCTATCTCCAGGCCGTGCGCGCGACGTCGCTGGAGAAGGCGCTCGTCGCGGTCCGCTCGTCGGTCGCGCCACCGAAGGTCTGAGCCGGCTCACGGGCAGGCGGGCGCGGCCACGCAGTTCGGCGCGGTCTGCGTGCCGACCGACGGACAGCACGCCTTGCCTGCACAGCTCGCGCACGGGCAGGTCGTGCAATCGAGCGCCGGAGCGTACTTTGCGCAGGTGCCATTCGCGCAGAGCTCGTCGCGCGCGCACAGGACGCCGCAGCCGCCGCAGTTCTCTACATCCGTCTTCGGGTTTACGCAGGAGAACTCGGACGCGGTCCCGTACGGACACTTGATCGTCCCGACCTTGGAGCAGTAGCCGACGCAGACTTGGTCGGAGCACCCGCCGCCGGACGGGCAGATGTTGTTGCAGCTGCCGCAGTACCACGGATCGGTGTGCTGATCGACGCAGTTGAAGCCGCAGGCCGTGAGCTCCGGTCGGCACACGCACTTGCCGGTGCCGTCGCAGTACTCGTCGCGGTCGCACTGCCTCGTGCACGTGCCGCAGGCCATGGGATCGTTGCGCAGGTCCTTGCAGACACCGCTGCACATCGTCGCGCCTGGCGGGCACCCCGCGTCGCTTGCGGTGTCGCCGCCGCCGCGCGTGTCGTTCACGGAATCGGGCGCCGAATCGAGCGGCGTCGCCGTGTCGGACGTGTCGGCCGGCGAGCCGCCGTCGATCGGCAGCGCGCCGTCCTTGATACTGCCATCACTGCCAGTGCTCGCCGTGTCACCGGCCGTGGCGTCGCGCGCGTCGACCTGCGCATCGGGGGCCGCATCGGCGGAGAGGCTGGTGTCGGCGAGATCGCCGTCGCCCTCCGACGCGTCGGCGGCCTCGAGCGGATCGCCCTTCTCGTACGCGCCGAGGAGCGTGGTGCAGCCCGCGAGTTGTCCGGCGAGCACCACCAGCACGACGGACGCGCGCATCAGAACGTCCCCGCGATGCCCGCGCCGCCGAGGCCGATCCAGGGCTTCGTCGCCTTTCGTCTGTGCGCTCGACGAGGAAGACGAGGAGAACGGCATGAATGGAAAGCGCATCCGCATGATCAAGGCGCTCGCCGCTGCCGAGCCGCCGGGACCCTACCACGTGGAGCACGCGTTCATGCGGCGACGTTTTGGTTCCAGATCAGCCTGTGATGCGCTAACGACTCGGCATGCTCACGCACAACAGCTACTTCGAGGGGAACGTCCAGAGCGTCGGGTTCGAGCGCAATGGTCGGAAGCAGACGGCCGGCGTCGTCGACGTCGGCGAGTTCCACTTCGGCACCGCCGCGGCAGAGCGCATGTCGGTCGTGAGCGGCGAGCTCGTCGTGCGTCTCGACGGCACGACCGAGTGGAAGACCTACGCCGCGGGCACGTCCTTCGAGGTCGCCGCGAAGAGCGGCTTCGACGTCCGCGCGACAGCGCCCGCCGCGTACGTTTGCGAGTTCCTCTGACCGTCAGGCGCGCTCTGCGCCCCCCGTGAAACCCGCAAACGCTCCGTTCGGCGCGAGACGGATGCCGCTGATCGCGCCGCACAGCGCAATCGCCGCCACGCCGTCGAAGACGTACGCCGCGTGGGTCGAGAGGAGCGCGATCGCGAGCGAGCCGCCGAGCGCGCGCGACGCGTAGACGACGCTCGTCACCGCGCCGCGCTGCGACCACGCGACCGCGTTCTGCGGCGCGACGAGCGAGGTGCTCGCGGCCGGGCCGAGACCGATCCCGACCAGCCCGAGGCAGACCATCGCCACCGGGATCGAGGCACCGGCACGCACCGCGATCGCGAGCGCCACAGCGCCGACGAGCGCGACCAAGAACCCTCCGCCGACGCTCGCGCGCATTCCGCGTCGAACGAGGATCTTCACGCCGAAGCTCGAGCCGAAGGCCCACCCGATGAGCAGCGGGAGGAGCGCGACACCCGCGAGGAGCGGCGAGCCCCCTTGGCGCGTGATCCACAGCGGCACGTACGCCGCGCACGCGTAGAGCAGTCCGCCGGAGAACAGCCCCGCGACGAGGCCCGCGCGCACGGTGGGATCGGGGAGCACCGTCGCAGCGAGGAGCGGCGACGAAGAACGCCGCTGATCGAGCACGAACCCGAGGGTCGCGACGGCAGCGACGACGATCGCGATCATGCGCAGCCCGCGGAGCGCTTCGTGCGGCTCGAGCGCGACGAGCAGCGACGCGGCTGCGATCCCTCCGAGCACCGCGCCGCGCAGCCCCTCGCCGACGCTCGGCCGCGAGCTCGCGCGTGCCGGATCACGATACGCCCAGAGCAGCATCACCGCCGCGAGAGCCCCAGGCGGGACGTTGACGAGGAAGACCGAGCGCCAGCCGAACCGACTCGTGAGGAAGCCGCCGATCACCGGGCCGAGCACGTTGGCGAGGCCCCACGACGACGTGAACAGCGCCTGGATGCGAGCGCGCTCTTCGAGCGTGTAGAGGTCGGACGTGATGGTCATCGCGATGGGAGCGATGGCGCCCGCACCGAACCCTTGCAGCACGCGGAACGCGACGAGCCCCTCCATCGACGTCGCGGTCCCGCACAGCACCGACCCGACGAGGAAGAGGGCCATCCCGGCCGTGAAGACGGGCCGCCGGCCGAACGTGTCGGCGAGCTTCCCGAACACCAGCACGCCGACGACGTTGGCGACGAGGAAGCCGGTGAAGACCCATGCGTAGAGGTCGAGGCCCGAGAGCGAGCGCGCGATCGTCGGCATCGCGCTCGTGACGACCGTGCCCTCGAACGCGGCGACCACCAACCCGAGGAGCACCCCAGCGGTCGCGGCCCGCCGCGCCTGTCGCTCTGGCATGGCAGAAGTGTGGGCACGTCCCGGCCATGCGACCACGGCATGGGAATGCATCCCACCCATACGGATATCGTATGGTTGTGGGCATGGACCTCCACTCTCTCCGGGCATTCGTGGCCGTGGCGCGCGCAGGCGGCTTCACGGCTGCGGCGCGGGTCGCAAAGACGACCCAGCCGAGCTTGTCGCGGCGGGTCCAGCAGCTCGAGAAGGTGGTCGGCGCGCGCTTGGTGGGGCGGAGCGCGCGTGGCGTGGTGCTCACGCGTGCGGGCGAACGCTTCCTCGTGCACGCCGAGCGAACGCTGCGCTCCTTCGAGGCGGGCATCGCCGAAGTGGAAGAGCTGACGGAGCATCCGCACGGCGCGATCGCGATCGGGGTGATGCCAAGCGTGGGCGCGTACCTCTTGCCGGGCGCGCTCGCGGTCTTCGTACCCAAGTTCCCCGACGTCGTCGTCCGCACGCGCGAGGGCTTCCCGAACGTCCTCGAGGACCTCCTCGCGCGAGGGGAGCTCGATCTCGCGGTCTTCAACCTCCCGGTGCGCCGCGGCGAGCTCACCGCGCGCAAGCTGTGGCAGGAGGAGTACTTGCTCGTCGTCCCGGCGCAGCACCGACTCGCGGGGGAGAAGCGTCTCGACCTCGGCGCGGTCGCGGGGGAACGGATGGTGGTGATCCCGAACACGCCGGCGACGGACGCGATCATCGCGGCGTGCGAGGAGCGCGGCGTCCCGGCGAAGATCGTCGTCGAGACCGATACCCACGAGAGCGTGCGGCGGCTCGTAGTGCGCGGCGTCGGCGTCGCGCTCCTTCCGAGGATGCTGGTGACCGCGGAGTCGCGCGGTCTGCACGCGATCGAGGTCGCGCGCGGAGGACTGCGGCGTCAGGTGGCGCTCGTGCACCGGGGCGAGGAGTACCTCACGGCTGCAGCGCGTGCGCTCCGCACGATCCTCGTCGAGGCCGCGCGGAAGCGCGCGTGAGCGTCAGGCCCAGCCCGCCTTCACGATCAGATAGAAGATGATCAAGCGCGGGATGCGCAGCGCGAGATGGATCCCGAACAGGCGCGGCCCGATCCGGTAGCTGCCGGCGACGTAGCACGTGATCGAGAACGGGAGCGGCGGGAGGCTCACGAGGACCATGGCCCACGCGCCGTGCTTCTCGAGGAGCGGGCCGAGCTTCTCGCGCGCGGACGCGATGCGCGCCTTGAAGAGCGAGAGCTCGGCGATCTGCGCCGACATCCGGTAAGCGAGAAGCCCGCCGGTGAGCGAGCCGAGCGTCACCGCGATGATCGCCAACGGGGGCGACGCATGGCTCGCGACGGTGAGCACGAAGTAGAACCACGAGGGGAGCGGCAGCGTGAACGCGTCCGCGAGGAACGTCCCGAGGAACATGCCGCCGTAGCCGAGGTTCGCGACGAACGCGCGACCCATCGACTCGATCTCCGGGCGGAAGACGCGCCCGGCGGTGGCGGCGGCCGCGAACGCGATCGCGAAGCCGATCAAGGTACGGAGCACGAGCCCGCGCATGCTCGACGGCAGAGCTGCAGGCGCCGCCACCGGAACGATCGCAGCGGTCTCTTCGGTCACGGGCGACAAGCTCTAGAGCCGACCCCCGGAAGCGTAAAGCTCGGCCGACGCGCACACACGACACGGTATGCTTTCGGCACCTTGGCATCGCCCGTCCCGTTCACGCCGAAGACCTTTCCTCCTGCCGAGCACACGCTGACCTCGCTCGGCCTCCGCGCGGCCGGGGCACGTGCTGGCATCAAGGCGAGCGGCAACCCGGACGTCGGTCTCCTGGTCGCCGACGCGCCGATCGCAGTCGCCGCGGTCTTCACGCAGAACCTCTTCGCCGCCGCCCCGGTGCTGATCTCGAAGGCGCACCTCGCGAAGACCGGCGGTCGTGTGCGCGCGATCGTCGTCAACAGCGGCAACGCGAACGCCTGCACCGGTGCACGCGGCGACGAGGACGCGCGGGCGATGTGCGCGCGCGTGGCGGAGCGGCTCGGCTGTCCGATCGAGGAGGTGCTCGTCTGCTCCACCGGCGTGATCGGCGTGCCGCTCCCGCGCGACAACGTGCTCGCCGGGATCGACGCAGCAACGGCGGCCCTCGCGGGGGACGTCGAGGCGGGGCGCGCCTTCCTCGCGGCGATCCAGACGACCGACGCGTTCCCCAAGGAGGCGAGCGAGAGGGAGGGGGACGCCCTTCACGCCGGCGTGTGCAAGGGCGCGGGGATGATCCACCCGGACATGGCGACGATGCTCGCGTTCGTCGGCACCGACGTGAACGTCCCGCAGGCCGAGCTCGCGGCCGCGATCGGTCGCATCGCGCGCGCAAGCTTCAACGGCGTGCACGTCGACACGCACCCGAGCACCAACGACACCTTCTTCCTCTTCTCCACCGGACGTCGCTCCGGTGCGTGGGAGCCTGCGCTCACGCGCGTGGCGCGACGACTCGCGTGGCTCATCGCGCGCGACGGCGAGGGCGCGACCAAGGTGACCACCATCGAGGTGCGCGGCGCATCGTCGGACGAAGCCGCGCGCGCGGTCGCGGACCACGTCGCGTGCTCGGCGCTCGTGCGTGCCGCGCTCTTCGGCAACGATCCGAACTGGGGGCGCTTCGTGAGCCAGGTCGGGAACTCCAAGGCGGTGAAGAGCGTGGCCGGCATGCGCTGCACGCTGCAGGGCGTCGTCGTCTTCGAGGACGGCGCACCGACGACGTTCGATCGCGCCGCCGCATCGAAGGCGATGGCCGCCGAGGACGTCTCGCTCCTCCTCGAGCTCCGCGAGGGGTCGGGCGAGGCGAGCGTGATGACGAGCGATCTCTCGTACCGCTACGTCGAAGTGAACGCGGAATACACGACGTGATGTACCGCTCGATCGTTCGCCCCCTCCTCTTCCAGCTCGACGCCGCCGACGCCCACGCGCTCGCGAGCGCGGCCCTCGAACCGGTGGAGATGCTCGCCCCGTTGCGCTCGCTCCTCCGCGCGATGACCACGGTCGATGATCCGCGGATCGCGGTGCGCGCGCTCGGTCTCGACTTCAAGACGGCGATCGGCCTCGCCGGCGGCTTCGACAAGGACGCGCACGTCGCGCGCGCGCTCGCGTCGCTCGGCTTCGGGTTCCTCGAGCTCGGCACGGTGACCGCGATCGCGCAGGAGGCGAACCCCGCCCCGAACATGTTCCGTCTGCCCGACGATCGCGCGCTGATCAATCGCCTCGGGTTCCCCAACGAAGGAGCCCGCGCGGTGGTCGAGCGATTCGTCGGGCGCGGCGGGGCGCGGGGGTGCGGGGTGCCGGTGGGGTTCTCCATCGGCAAGTCCCGCGTCGTGGAGATCGATCCCCTCGAGCCCGCGATCGAGGATTACCTCGCGAGCTTCCGCGAGGTGGAGCCGGTCGCCGACTTCGTCGTGGTGAACGTGTCCTCGCCGAACACGAAGGGCCTGCGCGCGCTGCAGGGGTCGGAGGTGGCACGCGCGTTGTTGCGCGCGCTCCGCGACGAGAACCGCGCGAAGAAGCCGCTGCTCCTGAAGATCGCGCCCGACCTCGACGACGCGGGTCTCGAGGGGCTCCTCGCGGTGGTCGAGGAGATCGGCCTCGACGGCGTGGTCGCGACCAACACGACGATCCGCCGCGACGGTCTCCGCACCGATGCGCGCGCCGTCGAGGAGATGGGCGCGGGAGGTCTGAGCGGTCCTCCGCTCCGGAAGCGCGCACGCGAGATCGTCAAGCGCGTGCGCGCACGCTTGGGGAAGAAGATCGCCGTCATCGGCGTCGGCGGCGTCGAGACCGCGCACGACGTCCTCGGCTACGTGCGCTGCGGCGCGAACCTCGTCCAGCTCTACACCGGGTTCATCTACGGCGGTCCGGGCACGCCGCGGAAGCTCGCGCGGGAGCTCGCGGAGCTCGTGACACGCGAGGGAGCGAAGAACGTGTCGGAGCTGTGCGGGATCGAAGCGTGAAGCCGTTCACCCCCGGTCGGTATCGCGAGCTCCCCGAGACGCCGCGCCTCCCCCATGACTACGCGCGCTGCGAAGGCCAGGATCTCGAGCTCGACTCCGCGGCGTTCGGTCGCATCCGCGTGCACGTGAAGTCGCTCGGCAGCGGCCCTCCGCTGCTCCTGGTCCACGGCCTCATGACCAGCAGCTACTCGTTCCGCTACGTCTACGGTCTCCTCGCGCGCCACCATCGCGTCATCGCGCCCGATCTGCCCGGGTGCGGTCGCACCGAGCCCAAGCCGGACCGGGTGCACTCGGCACGCGCGCTCGCGACGTTCGTCTCCGAGGTGCAAGCGAAGCTCGGGATCGAGGGGTGCGCCGCGATGGGCAACTCGCTCGGCGGCTACGTCTGTCTCTGGCGCGCGCTCTCCGACCCGAAAGCGTTCTCCAAGCTCGTCGTAGTGCACTCTCCGGCGTTCCCCGACCTGCGTATCCGCACATTGCACACGGCGCTCGGGCTCCCCGGCGCGCGATCGTTGCTCCGGTGGATGATTCGCCGCGATCCGCTGCGCTTCGCGTGGAAGAACGTGCACTACTGGGACGAGTCGCTCAAGTCGCTCGAGGAAGCCCGTGAGTACGCGTTGACCACCGACGCAAGCATCTCTTCGTTCGCGCGCTACCTGCAGGAAGCCGTCGCCCCCGACGAGCTCCTCGCGTTCGGGAAGGCGCTCGACGCTCGACGTGGCGAGCGGGTCCCGATGCCCATGCTGCTCGCCTACGCGCGGCAGGACCCGATGGTTCCGCCGTCGATCGGGCCGCGCCTCGCCGAGCGGCTCCCGGGGTCGGAGCTCGTCTGGATGGACGACACGTCCCACTTCGCGCACGTCGACACGCCGCAGAAGGTGGTCGATCTCGTGCTCCCGTTTCTCGCGCGCTCCTAGACGGCGGGCATGGTCATCGCTTCGGCGTTGCCTGACGCACCCTCGCGGCGTGACGGGTCGCGGTACGTTCGCGCGATGCTGCACCGCCGATGGACACGTGTGAGCGCCATGTTCGTCACAGGTGCGCTCGCATTGCCGAGCGCGGGGTGCTTCACACTCGGTGGGACGATCATCGGTGCATCGACGAGCCGCGACCAGGAAGTCCGCCCGGAAGCGCTCGTCGTCGACGTCGGAACCCCAATACGCATCGTCGTCAAAGGCACGACCATCGAGGGGAAATTCCTACGCAGGACGAGGGATACCCTCGTCATCGCGCGCAACGACGAGGTCGAGATCGAGGTCCGACTGAGCGAAGTGGAGCGGGTCAGTGTCCAAGCGGGGAGCTATTGGGCAGCGGGGCTCCTCTCCGGCCTCGTCGTGGACGCGGCCGTGGTCGTGGTCCTGATCGTGGCGCAAGGAGGTGTGGGGGTGGGCCCGAGGTAATCGCGCTTGGCTTGGCGGCGTTCGGTGACCGACGGGCTGTCTCCGGCATCCATCGTTTCGATGCAGGTCGACATCTGGTCCGACATCGTTTGCCCTTGGTGCTACGTGGGAAAGCGCCGCTTCGAGGCGGCCCTGGCGAAGTTCGCCCACAAGGACGAGGTGGAGATCACCTGGCGCTCCTTCGAGCTCGACCCTTCGTCGCCGAAGACCTACGAGGGCGACGGCACCTACGCAACGCGCCTCGCCCGCAAGTACCGGAAGAGCGCCGCCGAGGCCGAGAAGATGCTCGTGCAGATGACGGCGACTGGGGCGGCAGAAGGTGTGCAGTTCGACTTCGCAAACGCGCGCCCGGGCAACACCTTCGACGCGCACCGCATGCTCCACTTCGCGCACGCAAACGGGAAGCAGGGCGCGCTGAAGGAGCGCTTCCTCCGCGCGACGTTCACCGAAGGCGCGCCGATCGGTGACGGCGAGACACTGGTACGCCTCGCGCAGGAGGTCGGGCTCGACGAAGAAGCCGCGCGCGCCGTCATGCTCTCCGACGACTTCGCGCGCGAGGTCCGCGAGGACGAGGCGACCGCTCGCGAGGTCGGCATCAGCGGCGTGCCTTTCTTCGCGATCGGCGACGGTCCGAAGCGCTACGGCGTGTCCGGCGCGCAGTCCCCGGAGGTCCTCCTCCAGGTCCTCGAGCGCGCCTGGAACGAGAACCCCATCGCTGCGCCGGCCGCGCCCGGCTGCGAGGGCGAAGTCTGCACCTGAATCACGGAGGCGTACCGCAGGCGAGCCAGTCGGCGAGCTTTCGTCGCTGGTCTTCCGGAGGATCGTCGGGGCCCGGCGGCATCGACGTGTTGTCGTTCGCGGCTGTGACGAAGATGCGCTCGCGATTCGCGCGGATGCCCGCGAGCGTGTTGAACGCGCGCGACGAATAGCCGGTCGGCCCGCCGTGGCAGCGCACGCAGTGCTCGGCGAAGAACGGCTCGCCGAAGTTCGCGTAAGTCAGCGTCGTGCCGCCCGGCGGACACGGGTGGTCCTCGAGCTCCTGCGCCGTGCAGCCGACCGACGCGAGGACGACAGCGAGAACGACAGCGAGCAGCGCTGCGAGCCGCGTCACGGCAGCCCCTCGAGGGTGTAGTTGAAGCCCGCGCCCGCCATGATCCCCATGTAGAGCGACGGTCCGAGCGTCGCGTCCGGGAACCACGTCGTATCGAGCGAGACGAGCGCGACCCACTCCGTCTTCGCGCCGGGACGCTTGGTATCCAGTGGGATCTCGACGCCGATGCGGGCCCCTGCGCCCGCGCGGTGACGGATGCCGGAGCCGATCCCGGCGAGCGTTCCGAACGGATGCTCCACGACCGAGACCAGCCCTTCCTCGTGCTGGTGGATGAAGTAGAGCCGCAGCGTCGGGCGGATGCCTTCGCGTGGGATGGCGCCGGTCACGCCGAACGTGAGCCCGGTGTTCATGCGCGAGTCGACGCGCGCGAGCTCGTTCCAGCCGACGAAGTCGACCGCGATCATGCGAGCGAAGCGGTACCCGAGCCCGAGCTGCGCGCCTCCCGTCCAGTCGCCGCGCCACGCGGACTTCCGCGCCGTGTACGCGAGATCCGCTTGGATCTCCCCCGCGCGCGCCTCGGTGCGGAAGGTGTGCGCGACGAGCACCAGCACGGTGCCGAGGACGAGCGCACGCTTCATCCCGACATCGTACTGCGACCGCCCTCCTTACGCGCTATCTCGAGGCCTCCTGGATCGACCGCCCGTCGGCCGGCAGCGGAAGTGTCACGCGGAAGGTCGTCCCGTCCTCGGGGTGGCTCTCCACGGCGATCGTGCCGCGGTGCGCCTGCACAATCGCGCGCGCGATGTAGAGACCGAGCCCGAGGCCACCGAAGTGCCGCGAGGGCGCGGCCTGCTCGAACCGGTCGAAGATCTTCGCGCGTTGATCGGCCGGGATGCCGATGCCGTGATCACGCACCGTCAACAGGGCAGAGCCTCGTGCCTGGTCCACGGAGATCGCGATCGGCTTCCCCGCGCCGAATTTGATGGCGTTGGTGAGTAAGTTGGTGACGACTTGTTCGAGCCGCGCAGCGTCGCCGTCGAGCTCGACGGCACCGTCGGCGTGGAGGTCCAAAGGGCAACCGGCGGCAGCGAGATCGTGCGAACACGCGCGCGCGACGGCGCGCGCTATCGCGACGAGGTCCACGCGAGCGAGGTCGAGCTCGAAGATGCCGGACTGCACGCGGGACACGTCCAAGAGTCCGCCGATCAGGCGACTCAGGCGGTGGCTCTGTCGGAGCATCAACTCGGCGGCGCGGGCGCAGGCTTCGGTGTCACCCGCCGCGGCACCACGTCGGACCCGCGCGACGGCGAGGTCGAGCGCCGTCAGCGGCGTGTAGAGCTCGTGCGAAGCGACCGAGAGGAACTCCTCGCGAACGCGGATCGCGTCCTGGGACTCACGGAACAACCGCGCGTGGTCGAGGGCGATCGCGGCGCGTCGTCCCAGCTCCTCCGCGAGGGCCACGTCGTCGGGAGAGTACGAACGGTTGGCGGACACGATCGCGAGCGCCCCGAGCGTCCGACCGTGCGCGGACAGCGGTACGGCGACGCCGCTGCGGAAGCCGAGCCACTGCAACAGCGCGACGTGCTCGGGATCGGAGGAGATGTCTCGCGCCGAGAGGCCGTCGGGATCGCCCACGCGGACGGTTGCTCCCGTGCGCACCGCGCGCGCCGTCGCCTGCGGACAGTCGACGTGCGGCGGATACCGGCGGTAAAGGGCCTCCACGTCCGCGACCTTTGCCGGATCGGCATGCGCGGAAGCGAGGCGCCGGAGCGTGCTCCCTTCGAGCACGTCGAGCACGCACCAATCACCGAGCAGAGGCACCGCGAGCGCGACAAGTCGCGAAGGGATGGCCGTGATGTCGAGTGTCTCCGTCAAGACGGCTGATGATTCGGCGAGGAACGTCGCGCGCTGCGCGCGTCGCTCTGCGCGGTTGCGTTCCCGTGCCTCGAGCGCCGTCGCGATGGTCTGCGCGAGCCCGACCGCAAAGGCCTGCTCCTCGTGGGTCCACGTCCGCTTCGGTCCGTCGTGCTCGTGGCAGAGCACCGCGACGAGCTCGCCGCGAACCCACACCGGGACGTCGAGCATGGACGAGATCCCAAGCGGGAGGAGGTAGTCCCTCGCGAGCTCGCGGGTGCGGGCGTCGGCGACGGCGTCGCTCGCGCTGATGACCTCCTCCCGTTGCAGCGCTTCGAAGTAGGTCGGGGCGTCGTGCTGCAGCAGCGTCGCGCCGCGCTCGTAGCGCTGCTCGCGGCGGACCCAGCCTTGCTCGCACACGATCGCAGAGCACAGCGTCTCCCGGCGCAGCATCCACAGGCTCACGCGCGCGACCTCGAGCGCTTCCGCGTCGACACGGAGGATGCGTCGGAGCGCCTCGGCGAAGTCGCTCTTGTCGAGCGCGGCGAGGAGCAACAGCGCTTCTTGGTTGCGGAGCGCTGCTTCGTTGCGCGGATCGGTGGAGGTCAACGACATGCGGCGGCCCTAGAGAACTGCAGAATGCCTGCCAACGCTCTCGCCAGGCGCTGAACCGTCGATGTGAATCGACCCACCGGTGGGGTCGGTCGCTCGCAGTCGAGACGGCCCGGCGCTAAATGACCGGGCGTGATTCTCGATTGCCCCGCCGCAGATCGGATTGAACACGGAGGCACGGAGGCACGGAGGTACGGGGGTTCGAGAGCCTGTCGATCGTCTCCGACACGTCGTCGTCGCGCATCGCTGCCTGCGGGTCGCCGCTCTCCGAGAACAAACAGGGAGACGGGGAGACGGGGAGGCTTTTTGGTGGAAGCCGAGATCGGCAGACTCTGAAACTCCTTCTCGTCTCCCCGACTCCCCGGCTCCCTGTTTTCTC
>JBKJQC010000039.1:0-7248 GCA_046593995.1 Polyangiales bacterium | reverse complement strand
GATCGTCGTCTCGCCCGACCAGACGCATCTGCTGCTGAACCTGGTCGCGAAGTCCGGCACCATCTTCGGCAATGCGTGGGCCGCGGTGCCGGTCGCCGGGGGCACGCCGAAGTTCGTCTCGTCGACGACGGACATCGCGGTCGGCGCCCCGAACAAGGTCGGTACGTCGAACTACATGGAGACGGACACGAAGTTCGTGGACGTCGTCGCAGGCACCAACGTGAGCATGACGCGCGGCTCGCCGCTCTTCTCCCCGGACGGGGCCGTCTACTTCACGACGTTCGCGATGAGCAGAGCCGATTCGACCTACAGCTTCACCGTCCGTCGGAAGGTGGGCACGGCCGCCGAGTCGACGATCGTCACGTTGGCGCGCGTCGACTCGATCCCTCGGCCGGTCCCGGTGCAGGCCTCGTCGTTGTTGCTCCGCCTGCCACGAAACGCGCCGGTCTCCGGCAGCGAGACGAAGCACGATCTCTACGTCTTTCCCTGATCCGACGGTCGTGACGTGTGGAAAGCGGCGCGGTACGCACGTTGCTCGGGGGGCGGCATGCGGCGCGTGACGATGGTGCTGATGGTGCTGGCCACGCTCGCGCAAGCCGGGCCCGCGGCAGCCAAGAAGAAGCGGAAGAACGTGGCTCCACCGCCGGAGACCCCGACCGCGGTGTCGCCCGTGGCATCAGACGGCACACCGCCGAAGGACGAAGCGCCCTCCTCGGGGTCGGGGGCGGCGTCGAGCCTGGGCGGGCTCGAGGTCTCCGCGCGCGGCATGTATGTCGACGGGTGGACGGCCGGCGGACAGATCGGATTCGCGCTCGAGCCGCGCATCGTCATCGGCGTCCACCTCGATTACAACGTCAGCCATCAGCACGAGGTGTTGCGATATTGGTGCGTCGACTCGGACGCCGCGCAGTGCGTGCGTGGTCCGACGCTGCTCGGGGCGTTCTTCCGCCTGCATCCCTTCGGCGCCAGCGTCGTCGATCCGTATGTCGAGCTCGGCCTCGCGCACGCGTGGCGACATCATCAGTGGCCGGACAGGCCGATGGTCACGGACCTCGCGATACCTGTGTTCGTCGGCGCCGACGTGCGCCTCGGTCCGATCTCGATCGCGCCGTTCGGCGGCGTCGTCTGGATGCCGACCTACGAGGGCGCGACCGGGGGACACAAGGGACCGACCCGCATCTTCAACCCCGCGGCTGGGTTGCGGCTGACGCTCCGATTGTGATCCTCGTCACGTTCCGACCGTCGACGGCGCGGACGTTCGGATGTCCTTCGTCGCGATCGAAGGTACTCTCGGACGCGTGTCCGCAACGCTGCCCCCGGACGGTCGCTCTCGCATCGTCTTCGGCATGGTGCCGCAGCGCGACGACGAGCAGGCGCGCGGCCTCCTCAACGATCTGTGCGCGTATCTGAGCCAGCACACGGGGCTCTCGGTCGCGCCCCATCGATCGCCGTCCTCCGAAGCCCTCGCGTCGGCATTGAAATCCGGCCGCGTGCACTTCGCGTGGGCCGGCGCGCTCCTGATGGTCCTCTCGGAGCACATGACCGAGACGATCCCCATCGTCAGCTCCGTGCGTGAGGGCGTATCGCTCTATCACTCGGTGCTGTTCTCGACGGTCGACTCTCCGATTCGTGATCTCGCAGGGGCGAAGGGAAAGTGCGTGGCGTGGGTGACGCCGTCGAGCGCCGCCGGTTACGTGGTGCCTCGACTATCGCTGATGCGCGCCGGGATCGTGGTGAGCGAGTTCTTCTCGCGGGAGATCTTCGCCGGATCCCACGCCAACACTGCCCGCGCCGCCGTCACCGGACAGGCCGATCTCGCGGCGACGTACGCGATCTTCGAGGACGGTGACTCCAAGAAGTCGATGGTCCGCTCCGGGTTCCGCACGTTCGACCCGGCCCTCGAGGTGCGCATCCTGGACGTCTCGGGGCCGATCCCCGGCGACATCATCGTCGCAGCGCCGAGCGTGACGCCCGAGGTGCGACGCCTCGTCTGCAACGCGCTGATGGACTCGAACTCCGACGCAGCGTCGAGGCAGACGATCGCCGATCTGATCGGCGCCGACGGCTTCACGCCCTTCACCGCGGCGATGCTGCGCGAGATCCGCGCGCTCGAGCGCACGGCGCGCGAATCCGGCGCGCTCGCCAAGGGCTGACCTTCACTGCAACGTGCGAGCGCTCGCGGAGTCCCCCTCGAGCTCGAAGCGCGCGCGCTGTAGGTCTTCGGGCCGTTCGATGGGTACGCACGCTAGCTTTCCGAGATCGAGCGCGCGGAGAGAGAGCCGCGCGCCGGCGAGCAGCTCCTCGAACGCCGCTTCGTAGGGATCGCTCGCGCGGTCGAGTGTGATGACGCGACGCTCGAGCGCGGGGAAGAGATCGGTGAGCGTCGCGCGCGACAGGATCGCGAGCCCGGCGAGCCGCAGCGAGCCGTCCCTGCGCGCGACGTCTCGACGGACGCGCGAAACGCAACCATGGGCGTCGACGCACACACTCGGTCGATCCGCGCCGAGCGCCGTCGAGACCGCAATGACGTCGCCGCGTCCGGCCGCGCGAAGACCCCGCGATGCCCGGAGCAACGTGGTGAGCGCCGCCTCCGCGAAGACGACGTTTCCGTCGATCAGGAGCATCGGCTCGTCGAACGCGAACCGCGCGAGCCACAGTGGATAGGCGGTGCCGGTCGCGGCGTAGCGCGGGTTGTGGACGATCGTGACCAGCTCGCGCACAGGGGGCTCTTCTCGGTCGACGACGAATCGGCGCTCGAGCTCCTCGCGCACGAGTGGCGCGCAGTGCCCGGTCACGACCGTGACCTCCGAGATGCCGGCCGAGAGGACCAAGCGAACCGTCCGTGTGAGGATCGCCTCATCGCCGATCTCGAAGAGACACTTCTGCGTGCGGGACGTGAGCTGGCCGAGTCGTCGGCCGAGACCTCCCGCGAGAACGATGGCGCGCATCCCACCGCGCGCTCGCAACGTCCATGCCGGCGGGAGCGCACATGCAGGGCTGACGCATCTACCTCCCCTCTCGCCAACGCATGGCGAGCTGCGCGCGAGACGTCACTCCCGTCTTGCGGAAGATGCGTGCGATCTGGTTCGCGACCGTGCGCACGGCGGTGCGACGCTCGGCGGCGATCTCCGCGTTGCTCTTGCCTGCGATCACCGCGGCGAGGACGTGGCGTTCGGCCGCGGTGAGGTGCAGCGCGGGGATGGCCTCGCCGACGTCATAGGTGAACAACGCCAGCGTCATGCCCGCGACGTCGATGCGATAGACGACCAAGCCTTCCGGCGGCGCGCACGCTCCCTCCATGGCATCACGCTATCCAGCGAGCATCCCCTCTCTCCATGGTCATTTCGTCGGCGACGTCTCGGTCCATTCGCGCACGAGATCGATGCGGCGGACGCCATCGAGCTTTCGGCGGGCGGCTCGCAAGTGACCCGCGACCGTCGAGACGGCGATCCCGAGGCTCTCCGCGATCATGCGATTGCTCTTTCCCGCGGCGACGGCGCTGATGATTCCTCGTTCGCGCGCGCTGAGACGATGCCAAGGTCGCGCAGGCAGAGAACCGACGCGCACCGCGAGGACGAGCCTTCGCCCCGACTCGTCGAACTGGTCGATGACCGACCACGTGCCCTGCGACAGCTGGCGCCACAGGCCCTCCGCCTCCTCGCCGGCCACACGTCGCATCGCGACCTTCATCGGCGAGGTCAGTGCAATGGGCGTGCTGACGGAGCACCGGGCGCTCTCACCGACAATCGTGTGAGCGCGCGTCGGCGTGGTCATTTGCGCGTGGGCGCGGCGCGCGACAATCGTTGCATCCCCCTCACGCTTGTGGTCGCTCGACGACACCCAGGGCCACGCGTGGGGCCACGCGACGATCCTCGAGCGGACGACGAAGGGCTCGCCGCGTGACCCGGCCGACGTTCGCGACGAGCGAGATGACGGCGCCGGCGGCGATCACGGGGAGCACGAAAGGGAGGAGCCCGATCAGAGCGCAGACGAGGCAGCCGAAGATGAAGAGATCCTTCCGGGGTAGGTAGCTCAGAGCCACCAGCAATCGGCCCATCAGACCTGTCGGCGGGCTCTTCCTCATTTCCCACTCGATCTCCAGCACGTCTCCCGAACCGAGCGCCACGAGCTCGACGTAGTAGATCGCCGAGAACAGGAGGTTCGCGCCGGCGGCGGTCCACCCGCACGCAGAGAGCCAGGCGCCGTGCGGCAGCGTGCGCACTCCGATCGCGAGCGCGGACCAGAACAGGATGTTCGTGGCGTCGTCGGAGATGGTGTCGAGCCATTGGCCCAGTCGACTGTGCTGGAACCGCACGCGTGCAAGCTCGCCGTCGACACCGTCGAGGATCGAGTTCCACTGGAGCAAGAACGCACCGAGGAGCATCGGCGCATAGCCACCGCGCGAGACCGAAGCGCACGCAGCGACGCCGAGCAGCAGGGTCAGCACACTCATCATGTTCGGGGTGATCGGCGTGTCGACGAGCCGCTTCGAGATGAAGATGGAGATGTGGCGGTTGATCGTGCGGGACACGATCCCGTCGATGGGCTTGCGGCAGGCTTCGAAGAGCTCGTAGGTCGCGCGCCGGTGCGCTTCCTTCGAGTCGAGCGCGCACAGGAAGCAGGCCGTGACGACGAGGATCCTCACGTTTTCCTCGCGCGCGAGGTGTGCCGGCGCGAGGTGTTCGATCCCGAGCTCGCGCTCGAGGAGCGCGTCGAGGAGCGCGGAGGTGACGAGGAGAGGCCCCGCCACGCGCGCGAGCTGGCGCCCAGTCTGCACCACGGCGCCGCGCGGGCCCTTCGGCGAAGCGAGGAGGGCGCGGGCGATGGCCGGATCCGCGACGACGTCGTGTCGTACGACGAGCACGCGCTGGTCCGAGATTCGATCGCGAAGTGCACGAAGCGTCGCGTGCCCGTCGCCACACCACGCGAGCGCCTCGAGACGCACGCGCACCCGACGATCACGCTGCAGATCCGCGAGGATCCGTTCGTCGCCGTCGCGCAGGACGACCACGATCGTCTCGGCGCCGAGCGCCTGCAACGAGAGTACGGCGCGGGCCACGAGGGACAGGCCCGCCAGGCGGTCCTCGAGCGCTGCGTGTTCGGTAGGGAGGGCGAGGAGGACCGTCAGCATGCCCGCGCCCTCTAGCGAGCGCCGCGCCAAGGAGTGCGTAGGGCGCTACCCGGTCGCGAGAGCGGCCCGCCCGTTGCTTGGGGGGCAGGCGATGGCGTGAGACGTCGGCGCTCGCCGCAGGCCCGCTGCCTGAGGACGGACGTCGTGCCGCGCCGCGCAAGGAACGAGATCCGATGGACCCGATCTACCTCGATCGCAACGAGAACCGATATGGCCCGGCACCGGAGTGTCGTGAGGTCCTTCGCAGGGCGCCAGCAGAGATCCTCTTCAACTACACGCGCGACTTCACGCGCGGGTACTACAGCGCGCTGTCCCAGCGACTCGCCGACGTGCACGGTATCGACGAGCGACGGGTCGTCCTCGGATACGGCGCGGAGGATCTCCTGAAACAGGCGGTCCAGCACGGCCTCCGTCCCGGCGAGCGGTGCTTCCTCCCGAGCGCGTCATGGTGGTACTACCGCGCGATCGTCGACGACGCCGACGCGGTCACGGTCGAATTCCCGATCGTCGAAGGCGCGACTTCGTTCACCTACGACGTCGACGCGCTCGAGGATCTCCACCGTGAGCGACGGGCGCGGATCCTCATCCTGAGCACGCCGAACAATCCGACGGGAAACCCATTTCCGCGTGATCGGCTCCGTGCGGTGCTCGATCACTTCCGTGACGCGACCGTCGTCCTCGACGAGGCGTATCTCGGATTCGAGGACGAAGGGTCGAGCGGGGGCGACGATGCGGCGTCGCTCCTCGAGGACCATCCGAACCTGATGATCCTGAGGACGTTCTCCAAGCTCTACGCGCTCGCGGGAGCACGGATCGGCTACGCCCTCCTCGGGCGAGGGCTCGCGTCCTTCCAGCGCTTCTCCTCCCGCAACCTCGGCTTCAGCAGGCTCTCCGAGCGTCTCGCGATCGCTGCCCTCGACGATCCTGGCTACTACGAGGAAATCCGCCGCCGGATCGTCCACGACAGGAATCGCATCCTCGGCGTGCTCCGCGGGTTCGACGGCGTTCGAGCCTTCGACTCCCAGGCGAACTTCATCCTCGCGCGGTTTCCCGAGTCCGTCGTCGCGCCTCTCCAGAGCGCGCTCCTGCGTCGCGGGCTCGTCGCGAAGTTCTTCACCGAGCCTCGGTTCACGTCTTGTGCGCGAATCACGATTGGCACCGAGGCCGAGAGCAGCAAGCTCATCGAGGCCCTACGCCAGCTGTTGCCCGCGCTGCTCGCCGCTCCCATGCGCGGAGAGCGCGTCGCATGAGGCCCCTCCTCTCCGAGTGGTCCGCGGAGTACCGCCGCTCGATCAAGGCGGTCGAGACCGAAGAGCTCCTGGATCTGTATCTGTATCGCCCGGTCGCGTTCCTCGTCACCAAGGCGCTCATCCGCACGGAGATCACGCCGAACCAGGTGAGCGTCGCGAGCCTCGGCTGCGGGCTCGCCGCCGGGTACTTCTTCTGGCTCGGGACCAGCACCTCGGCGGCGCTCGGCGCGGCTCTGTTCTTCCTCTGCAACGTCCTCGACTGCGCGGACGGTCAGCTCGCGCGCCTGCGCGGCGTCCCCTCTCCGTTCGGCTACATCGTGGATGGATCGATCGACTACGCCGCGAGCATCGCCGTCTTCGCGGGGATCGCACACGGGCTCGCGATCGGCCACATGGGCGATCGTGCCTGGCTCCTCGCGCTGGTCGCGGGTCTCTCGTTCGGGTGGCAGTGCGCCATCCTCGATCGCACGCGCATCGCGTGGTCGTCTCGTGTGCTCGGCAAGCGGCGAGATCCCGAGGAGGAGCGCGCGTTCTTCATCGAGCATCGCGAGCGCTATCGACGCGAGGGCACGCACCTGTTCGATCGCGCGCTGATCCAAATCTACCTCGCCTACCACACCGCGTGGGATCGGCTCACGCCGCCTAGCGATCCCACGACGACCGGCCGGACGTCGGATGGCGCGTGGGCGAGCTGCCACAGACCGGTCCTGCGGCTCGCGCTCTTCATGGGACCGACGACGCACATGACGGGCATCATGATCGCCGGGATCTGCGATCGGACGTCCGCGTATCTCCATGGCGTCATCGTGTTCGGGACGGCGTGGGCCATTCTCGTCCAGCTCGTCCAGCGCAGCGCCACGAGCCGGC
>JBKJQC010001167.1:0-2917 GCA_046593995.1 Polyangiales bacterium | reverse complement strand
CTTGACGATGTTCGCCTTGCAGAGCGGGACCTCGTAGTCGCCCTCGGGCACGTCGCCCTTGGCGGCGCGGTAGATGCGCTTGGGCTCGAAGAACAGCACCGGATCGGGGTCGCGGATCGACGCGAGCAAGAGGCCCTTGGCGTCGGCCGGGTTCGACGGGCACACGACCTTGAGGCCCGCGACGTGGATGAACTGCGACTCGGGCGATTGCGAGTGGTAGTGACCGCCGCGGATGCCGCCGCCGGTCGGCGTGCGGATCACGAGCTTGCTCACGAACTCTCCACCCGAGCGATAGCGGAACTTGGCGAGCTCGCTGACGATCTGGTCGTACGCCGGAAAGATGAAGTCCGAGAACTGGATCTCCGGCACCGGAACCAGGCCGTACAGTGCCATGCCGATGGCGGTGCCGATGATCCCGCCCTCACTGAGCGGCGTGTCAATCACGCGGTCCTCGCCGAACTCGTCGTACAAACCGGCGGTCACGCGGAACACGCCGCCGACCTTGCCGACGTCCTCGCCGAGCACCACGACCTTGTCGTTCCGCTTCATTTCCAGGCGAAGGGCGTCGTTGATCGCCTGGACCATGTTCATCTGGGGCATGGGCTGTCTCGGAAGAGGTCTAGGGTCTAGGGTCTAGGGTCTAGGGTCTGACGAGAGAGTCGAGAGCCGAGAGTCGAGAGTCGAGAGCTTGCGAGAACGAGAGCGAGAAGCGTCTCGGAGGCAGCGAGGGTCTTGCAGAGCGGCGGCGTCGTGGTGCTCGCGCGGCCTGCTCTAGACTCTAGACCCTAGACTCTAGACCTCTTCAGTGGCCGTGCCCCTTCGCGCGCGGTCCGCGCAGGAGCTCTTCGCACTGCTCGCGGAGGTGCCACGGGACCTCGGCGTAGACGTCTTCGAACATGCTCTCGATGGGCGGGAGCGGCGCCTTCTCGGCGAGCTTCACGCACTCTCCGAGATCGGCTCCGGCCTTTTCCTCGACCTCGGTCTGCTTCTTCTCGTCCCACAGGCCGCGACGCTCGAGGAACCCGCGGAAGCGCACGTTCGGATCCTTGCTCTTCCACGCGTCGACCTCGGCCTCTTTGCGGTAGGCCTTCGGATCGTCCGACGTGGAGTGGCCGGAGAGTCGGTACGTGAGGAGCTCGAGGAGCGTGGAGCCTTCGCCGCGTGCGGCGCGCTCGATCGCCGTGCGCGTGGCCGCGTAGACCGCGAGGAGATCGTTGCCGTCGACGCGGACGCCGGGGATGCCGTACGCGATCGCCTTGTCGGCGAACGTATGCGACGCGGACTGCTTGCTCGCCGGGACGCTGATCGCCCAGCCGTTGTTCCGGCAGAGGAAGACGGTCGGCGTCTTGAAAACGCCCGCGAAGTTCGCCCCGTTGTGGAACTCGTTCGACGAGGTCGCGCCCTCGCCGAAGTAGACGAGCGTCGCGAGATCGTCCTTCTTCATCTTCGCGGCCCAGCCGAAGCCGACGGCCTGCGTGATCTGTGTGCCGATCGGCGACGAGACCGATCCGAAGTTCCACGGGCGGCCCGAGTAGTGGTCGGGCATCTGGCGCCCCTTCACCACGTCGTTGCCGTTGCCGAACATGTTGTCGATGTAGTTCTGCAGCGGCATCCCCCGGAGGAGGAGCGCGCCGAACTCGCGGTAGCAGGGGAAGATCCAGTCCTGCTTCCGGGCGGCGGCCGCCGATCCGATGATCGTCGCCTCTTCGCCTAGCGATCCGATGTGGAAGCCGATGCGGCCCTGGCGCTGCAGCACGACGAGGCGCTCGTCGATGATCCGCGTGCGGACCATGAGCTCGTAGAGCTGCACCATCTTCTCGTCGCCGATCTTCGGATCGTGCTTCGGATCGGTGCTGCCGTCCTCGCGCATGACGCGGATCGGCTCGTAGCTCACGAGCGTGGACGGGTCCCACGCCTCCGCGACGGCATGCTTGCCGTTCTCACTTCCTGCGGAAGACGTGCTGTGCGTGGGCTTCGTGCTGGGCATCGCGGGTGCGCTCATCGCGCGGCCACCATTCGTCGAATCAGCGCACGCTTCAAGAGGCATCTCCGTGACGCAGCCGGTCACCGCATGACACGCATGTCGCGTCACCCGGCTTCACCGACGCATCATCTCGCGCAAGGGAACGCTAGAGGTCGGCCGAAGAAGCGCGCTCTCACTCGACTCGGATCCGAGGCCGAGTTCGACTCCGAGCCCGGCGCCCGCGTGCTCCGCGCGCGGGTGACGAACCTCGTCGCGGCGGCGCTCGGCGCAGCACCCGTCGCTCACCCGATCTCGACCGAGCAAACGTTCGCAACGTTCGCCCAAACCCGCTCAGGGCGTGAACTCCCGGCCACACGTTCGCAAAAACGCGAACATCGCGAACGTTTGCCTCGACCTCTCGGCGGATCGGGCACCGCCCCCCGCGACGCTGCGGCCGAACGTTGTAAACGTTTGCCTCGACGTCGCGGCGGATCGGGCAGCACCTCCGCCTCCTGCCCAACGGACGTTGCAAATGTTCGTCGCGAACTCGCGGCGGTTTCGGGGCACCGCCGTCGATCGAAGCTTCGCGCGACCCGAAGGCGAGAGCGACATTGGGCTCGGACTCGGACTCGAGTCGCAGCGATGTCACCGGGGCCTGCGCGCCTCTTGAACACAAAGGACGGATCCGCTAACACTGGACACATGTCGGTCCAGCTCCCTGCAATCAAGATCCTCATCGTCGACGACGAGCGGGCCATCCTCGATTACATGCAGACCCTGCTGGAGCGTGACGGCTACCAGGTGAAGACGCTCAGCGATCCGCTGCAGGTCGAGGAAGAGGTCCGCCACGGCGGCTACCACCTGATCGTCCTCGACCTGATGATGCCTCGCCTGGACGGCATCGAGGTGCTCAAGCGGATCCGCAAGGTCGACAGCGACATCGCGGTCGTCATC
>JBKJQC010000959.1:0-14751 GCA_046593995.1 Polyangiales bacterium | reverse complement strand
CTTCGCCGCGCTCTTCGCGCGCGCAGCGGGCCATCAAGGCTGCGCCGGATGCGCGACGGACCGCCGTTCCGCGCTCCATCACCATGCGCAGGCGACGCGCATCCTTCGTACCGATCTGCGCCCGTTGGGCCTTCGGCGCCGCGAGGACGAAGCCGTCGCGCGCGTCGACGATCCACACCTCGTCGGCGCCGAGCGCGACGGCGAGCGCACCGCCGCCGGCAGCGACGGCCGCGCGCGCTTGCGCCGCCACGATCTCGAGCCGCGCATAGTCGGGATCGCTGATCGACAGCCGCTCGATGTCGGCTCGCGCCTTGGCCGCGACGAGCGCGCGGTCGACGATCGGATCGGCCGCACAGGTGCGCTCGAGGGCTGCTCGATCCGCCGCCGCACGGCGTTCGACGGCGCGTCGCACGTCGCCGACCGACGTCGCGATGCGCGTCTCGAAGCGGTTGCGCTCCTCGGCCACGAGCGATCCGCGGACGGCGACCGCGACCGCGAGGCTGGTGATCAGCCCGACGGCGGCGAGCGCGAGCGTGAGCCGCAGCCGGAGGTTCATCGGGAAAACGCCTACCCGGGCTCTACGGCCACCGGCACAGGAGGTCGATAGGTCGATAGGTCGATGCAAGAGGGCCGTCTCGCGCTGGGTCCCCATCGACCCATTGACCCATCGACCCATCGACCTCGAGCGGTCCGGGCCGTGCACGAGAGGGAGGCGTCCCCGTGCTGGGCTCTGGTACCCTCGCCCCACTCCGATGTCGCACCCGGCCTCCCCCCAAGGAAAGTCCAAGGGGGAGGCTCGTGCAGAGGGGGACGCGAAGGCGACTTCGCGCGCCGGTGCACCCGTGAATACGGGGCCCGATTCCCCGTCTGACCGAAGGGCGCCTCCGATGCTCTCAACGGCTTCCGCGGCGTCCGTTCCTTCGCGTGCCGGTATCGGCGCTTCGTCCGCTGAGCTCTCTCGGGGTGAAGATGCGCCGTCCGCCCTCGCCGCTCTCGGTGGGGGAACCGGACCCGCAGCACGGGCGCGCCTCAAAGCCGCGCGCGAAGGCGAAGCGGAGGTGGACCTTGAGCTCGTTCGTCGCGCACAAAAAGGGGATCAAGCAGCCTTCCGGCAGCTCGTCGAGCGCCACCAGCGGCGCGCCTTCGCGATCGCGCTCTCCCTCGTGCGTCACGAGCAGGACGCTCGCGACATCGTTCAGGACGCGTTCCTCCGTGTGCACAAGTCCCTCCCCTCGTTCCAGGGGACGTCTTCGTTCTTCACTTGGCTCTACCGCATCGTCACGAATCTCGCGATCGATCTGGTCCGTCGTCCGGGTCGGAACACCGACGAGCTCGAAGAGGACCGACACCGCTCTTCGAGCCCCGGCGGCGCCGACCAGCCCGACCCGCTCTGGGTCTCGCGCATCGACGGCGCCGACCCGGTCGACGTGCTCCGTCGAAAAGAGCTCGCCGCACGCATGCGCATCGCGATCGACGCGCTCCCCTCGTACCACAAGGCCGTCATCCTCATGAGAGAGATCGAAGGCTTGTCCTACGAGGAGATGGCGGAGGCGATGCAGGTCTCGAAGGGGACCATCATGTCGCGCCTCTTTCATGCGCGACAGAAACTGCAGAAGGCTCTGGCCGACTGTTACGCAGAGGAGAACGGCAGATGATGCGCGGGCACGAGCACGACCACGACAAGGAACGAGAGGAGGAGCTGGCGGTCGACCCCGCAGAGCTCGAGCTCCTCGCGTACGTCGATGGAGAGCTCGATGGCGACGACCTCGCGGCGTTCGAGGCGCGCCTGCGCACCGATCGCCTGCTCGCCGCGCGGGTCCGCGCGTTCGAGGGTGTCGGGCAGTTCCTGCGCAGCGACGCTGATCGCATCTACGGCGCCGCGCGCGTCGACACGATCGCCGACGACGTCATGGCGCGCCTGCGACGCGACGAGGCCTCGACGGAGCCGCAGGCGCGGAGGTCTGCTCGCCTCGCCGACGTGATCCCGATGTCGGCCCCCATGTCGGTGAGCCCTCCGACGTCCATCCGCACGCGCCAGACCAAGACGACGGTGCTGTGGGTCACGTTCGGCGCGGTCGCTGCCGCCGCAGCGGTGATGTTCTTCGCGGTCTCCAACCCGAAGCAGGACACGCCGGTCGCGACCCCGACGCAGAAGGCGTCCGCGACGGACACGGTCGCCATAGTGAACACCGCGCCCGTTCCCACGTCTGACCCCACGATCATGCCCCCCGCCCCCGTCACCGCTTCCCATCTCGAGAGTGGCGTAGAGGTCGAGGATCTAGAGGTCGGCCAGGGCGCGACCATCATCTATCGGGGCGACGAAGAAGGCTCGTCACCCGTCGTCTGGATCACCGCAGCCCGTGAGGGGAGTAAGTAACGTCATGGCTCGAGTTCGAGACCGAGCGCCGCCCACTTCGGAGACCGTGATCGCACGGCGCGCCGCCTTGCGTTGGCTGCGCGCAGCGGCTGCGACGCTCGTCATCGGCTCTTCCGCCGTGGCGTTCGCCTATCCGGCGCAAGCGCCGGGCGCTGCGACGGGCACGACGGCGAACCTCGAGCTGACCGTGATGCACGGCACGAAGGCCTCGGCGAGCGCGGTCCCCTCCGAGTGGAGCAAGGACCTCACGAACCCGCCCTTCAGCTCGTACAACAACTACGTGGTCCTCACGACGAAGACGCTCGCCCTCACGAAGGGTGCGGTCGTGAAAGAGTCGCTCCCCGATGGATCGACGCTCGAAGCGACGCTGCAGGACACGGCCCCCAAGTACAAGGTGGAGCTCGTGCTCAAGGACGCGAAGGGCGCGCAGGTGGCGAAGGGGAGCTACTCGTCTCCCGCCGGCAAGCGCTTCCTCTCGCACAGCACGCCGTACAAGGGCGGCGCGCTCGTCGTCGGTCTCCGCTTCCTCTGATCGGGAGCGCGCACCGTCACTCGTTCTCGTCGCCTTCGTCCTCGGGCGGCTCGCGCTCTTCCGAAGTGACGGCTGCCGGCGGCGGCGTCTCGGAGGGCTCCGGCTCGACCGGCTCTCTCCCCTCTTCGGCGGACTGTTGCACCTCGCGCTGCTTCTGACGGCGGCGGCGGCGATCTTCCTGATCCTTCCGGCGCTCGTCGCGATCGGCGCGCTTCACCTTCATCGCGGCCTTCACCTCGGGCTTGCCGAGCTTGTCGGGCGTCGAGTCGTTCGGGATGAAGCGGATCTCCGTCTTGATCTCGAAGCTCACCGTCGTGAGCAGCTTCTGCAGCTCCCGTTGCCAGTCGACGGCCTCGAGGAAGTTGCGAATCTCCTTCGCGACGACGCGGAAGAGCCCGTTCTTCGTCTCGTCGATCTGCGAGAGGAGGACAGTGAGGACCTCGCGCGGCAGCTTCTGCTCCGAGATGAAGTTGCGCAGCGACTCCTGAGCTTCGAAGCCGCGCTCGACCCCGCCGATGACGGCCTTCTTGATGAGCTCGGGGATCACGCTCTCGAGCCGACTGCGGCGCGTGCTCTCGTCCCGCGGCGGGGGCTCGGAATCGGTACGTTCGCGACGCGCCATGATGCGGCGAACCTAGCATCTTCTGCGTCAATCGTGCGTCAGAGCGTGCGTCAGAGCGCGAGGCGCCCCCATCGAGTGGCCATCGCCCTCGGCGAGCACTAGCCTTCTCTCGTCATGGGTCTGCCGGATGAACTCCCCCCCGCGGTGCAGGCCGACCATCCGCCGCCCCCGCCCCCTGCTGCCACGAACCGACGCGGTCTCGTGTTGGTCGGGATCCTCATCCTCGCCGCGGCCTCGATCGCCGGCTTGGTCCTGACGAACCTGAACGACTCGACCGTCTACGCCAAGGGCGTGGACCAGCTCGTCGCCGAGAAGAGCCGCTGGGTCGGGCGCGCGGTGCGGGTCGAGGGGACGCTCGTCCGCGGCACGCTGAAGTTCCGCGAGAAGCCGTGCGAGTACGAGTTCGATTCCATGAAGGGCGGCCAGACGATCCACGTGCGCTACGCGTCGTGCATCAAGCCGGACACGCTCCGCGACGACATGCCCGACGTCGGTGTCACGGCGGAGGGCAAACTGCTCGCGTCGGGAGAGTTCCAGGCGAACAACGTCCTCGCGAAGTGCCCGAGCAAGTACGAGATGAAGGACAAGGCGAAGATGCCCGGCGGGAACCCCTCGACCGTGCTCCCTCCCGGACCGCCGGCAGCCCTCGCGCAGCCGTGACGACGCGCGATCCGCTCGCGAACATCCCCGACGTCCGCGATGGCCTCACGCGCAAGGAGCGCGTGGTGCTGTGGCAGCTCCGCGAGCTCCAGCTCGAACAGTCACGCCGCGACGAACGCCGCGGCCGCGATCCGTCGTCCCATCCGATGGGCGAGCGGAGCGTGGACGTGACGATGCTCTATGGACGCGTGACCGAGCACATCGACATCAGCATCCGCGAGATGCAGCAGATCCTGCAGCGGCTCGGCGGCCTCCGCGCCTAGGCCCGCGGCAGCGGACTGGACCCTGGCCCGCGCGGTCGGTACGCTTCCGGCCGTTCATGGCCGCCGAGAAGAACGTCATCTGCCCGTCGTGTGGGTTCAAGAACGCGGTCGGCACCAAGCGGTGCGTCTCCTGCGGCTCCAAGACGGCCGCGCTCGGTCCGGTCGAGCGCTCGAAGCAAGAGCAGCTCGAGCGCCGCTACCAGCAGGAAGCCTTCTCGGTGATGTGGCTCCTGATCGCGATGGTGGTCCAGGCGGTGCTCACCGGCGCGATCATCCTCGGCCTCCCGCAGGTGGTGAGCGCGCTCGATTTCGAGGGCTCCCACGGGATGATCGCCTCGATCGCGATCTGGTTCGTGGGCGGCATGCTGGTCGGGATGATCTCCCCCGGACGCACGTTCCTCGAGCCGTTCATCGCCTCCTTCATCGTGGCGATCCCGACGGTGCTCTATCTCTACAAGAGCGAGACGGTCTTCACGCTGCCGCCGTTCCTCTACGTGGTCATGGGCGGAATCGGCATCCTCTTCGCGCTGATCGGCAGCTACCTCGGCGAGCGCATCCAGCTCGGCCCGCCCCCGAAGACCGCGGACTGACGCGCCAAGTCCGCCCGTCAAAACGGCTCACCGCTCCGCGAGCGCGAGATCGCCGTGCTCGAACGCGCTCTCCATGCGTTCGATGTCGCGGGTGCTCAGTCCGTGCTTCTTCGCAACCGCTGGCCAGCGCCGCACCGCCCGCGCGACCTCGCGGGCGATCGTCGTTGCCTCCGTAGCGATCAAACCGAATCTCGGTGCGACGGCGAAGGCGGTCTCCATCGATGACTCCGTATCGTCCTCGTCGAGCGCGAGCGCGTGGACGCGAGGTCTGACATCGGTCGGCATCGGATTGAGATCGTACGCCGGGGACAGGCGAAAACCGGGCGCATCACGCAGGAAGCCGTGGTTCCGCAGGTGATCATCGGTGTTCGAGACGAGCACGTTGAACACGAGGCGCCGCCACAGCTCGCGCAAGTCATCCGCCGCGCGTGACCCTTCGCGGCGAATCACCTCGGCGAGGTCGACGTAGCTGCGCGTCTCGTTGTCGTCGGCGCCGAGCGCAGTCATGGCCGACTGAAAGTGAACGCGGCGCGCACCCTCTCGATCGAAGCGGTGGAGGAGGAGCACGGGGCGCTTCGCGACGTTCTCGAGGCGGGAGACGGGAACATGAATGCCGGCTGCGGACGCGAGCGCCAACGTCGTCGCCTCCCAGCGGGTGACGGGCCAGTCGTCGTCCTTCCGAGGAAATTTGGCGATTAGCAAGTCTCCGTTGGTGGCGCGCACGGATGCTTTCGGGCGAGCGCCGCCCAGCGACGTCCCGGGTGCGAGGAGCAATGCGAGATCTTCGTCCGTGGCTTCGTCTGCGGAAGTGCGCACGGACGCCGCGAGTAACTTGGGAAGATCGACGAAGGGCGGGACCGGCCGCGGGCCCGTCGTCAGGAACGGCGCAGCGTCTGCGTCTCGCGCATCGCGGAAGCGCAGCGCCCCCAGCCGCGTCTCGTCGTTCACCAACGTGAGGAAGTCGACTGCGCCGAGCGTTTTCGGCGTGCGCCGCTCCTTCCGGGCGCGCGAGCGCTCCATGCGTCGCAGCAGAGTCTGGCCCCAGCGATCGGGAGCCGGGTCGGTGAAGGCGCGGAACAGCGGACGCGCCGTGTGAAAGGCGCCGGGACCGAGCGGCAGCTCCGGGTCGAGCGCGAAACCATGCGGGCTCGCGAGCCATTCCGCCGTGTACTCGAACGACGCGCCTTCCTTTGGTGCCGCGCGTGTACGAAGCCGGCCGCAGGGCGTCGTTCGGCCGGCAACGTCGACGAACACCCGCAGATCACGCTCCACGATCGCCTCGCTCGGACGCCGCACGGCTCGCACGAACGGCAGGGGAGGCGCGCACGCGCTTGGGCACACGCTCCTCGTCCAGCGCGAGCCCCGCGCGATCAGCGCCCGCATCTGCGAGCATGCCGATGCGGTCACCCATACCGAGCACGAAGAGGACCGTCGCATAGATGCCCATCGACACGCCGGGATCGCCGCGCTCGACGCGGGTCATGGTGTTGCGGCTGATCAACGCTCGCTCGGCCACGAGCGCCATGGGTAACCTGCGCCGACGACGAGCGAGCGACAAATCGTCGCCGAGCTTGCGGAGCCCTCGACGTACGACAGCCGGAAGAGCGGGCAGTGAGCGCGTCGTCTTCACGCACCATATATAGTGCGTCGTCGCGCGCAACGCACGTTTTATGGTGCGTAGAATCGACCAATCAAGTGCGCACGACGAGCGAGTACTTGATGTGATCGACCTTCTTCAGCTGCGGCGTTCCGGGAGGTGCTTCGGTCACGAGCACACGCTTGCCCATGACGAGCTCGTTCAGCGCCATCGCGACCTTCCCGCGGCCCGAGAAGCTGGTCATGCCGACGCCGTCCGCCAGCTCGCGCAGGTTGCACGGGCCGTGGGCGGCGAGGTGTTGCTCGATCTTCGGGACGAGCACCTCGTTGCGCTTGCCGACGAGCGCCATCGAGATCGCGACGCCGACCGCGACCGACGCTCCGATGACGAACGGCATCGCGTCCATCACTTACCTTCGTTGGTCGCCGTGCTCGCGGTGCGGATCGCGGCGCTGAACGTGATCTTCGCGGTGCCCTTGATCTCGGGGTAGTGCAGCTTCGCGATCAGCTTCGTCGTGCACGCGACGACGTCGGGGGCCTTCATCGTGCCGGCACCGGCCTTGATCTTCTGAGGGTTCCCCTTCGCGTCGACCTCGTACTCGACGACGATCGTCCCGTTCAGGTTGGGGATCTTCGCGAGGGCGTCGTCGTAGCAGGCCGCGACGCGCGCGAGGAAGGCGCGCGGGGCCCCGAGCGCGAGCTCCTTGTCGATGCCTTCCGCCTTCGAGTCCGCGGTGTCGACGCGCACGAAGCTGTCGGGACGCGTGAGGCTCGCGAACACGTACTCCGGGTGCCCGGCGGGGTTCTTCGCGAGCACGCAGTGGAGGTGGAGATACTCGGGGTACCCCGGCTCGTAGCGGAGGCACTGCGCGTCGCCGAACACGCCGCGCGAGATGTTCGGATCCTCGGGCTCGCCCGACGATGGAGCCGCGGCCGATGCGACCGCCGAAGCCACGGGCGACGGGGCAGGCGCGGGGGCCGGAGGGGCGGCGACGACCGAGGGAGCCGGACAGGGCGCCGCGGGCTGCGGCTCCGTGCCGCCACAGGCAAACACTCCCACGACACCGAGGCTGACGAGGACGGGGACCGAGCGCATGGCGGGAAAGATACCTGAGCCGTCGCGCCGGCGTCCTTCCCTTGCGTCGCGCCCCTCCGGAAACCATGTTCCACCGCTCCCCGCGATTGCCCTCCCCCTTGCCTTCGCGCGTTTGCCCGAGATCCGACCCATGACCCCGTCCGAGCCGCTGCGCACCGTCCACTTCGTGAGCCTTGGTTGCCCGAAGAACCGAGTCGACACCGAGGTCATGGTCGGGGTCGCCGAGGGCGCCGGGCTCGATCTGGTGGGCGAGGCCGAGGACGCCGACGTGGTGGTGATCAACACCTGCGGGTTCATCGGTGAAGCGAAGAAGGAGTCGATCGACGCCATCCTCGAGATGGCCGAGCTCCGCAGCACCGGCCGCCTCAAGAAGCTCGTCGTCGCGGGGTGTCTGTCGCAGCGCTACTCGGTGGACCTCGCGAAGGAGATCCCGGAGGTCGACCATTTCCTCGGATCGAGCGACATGCTGCAGCTCGGCCCTGTCCTCGCGGGGGGGCTCGAAGAGCGGCTGCTCGTCGGGAACCCGGCGCAGTGGGTCGTCGGCAAGTCGGATCCGCGCGTGCTCTCGCAGGCGCGTCACTTCGCGTATGTGAAGATCGCCGAGGGGTGCAACCGCTCCTGTTCGTTCTGCGTGATCCCCGACATGCGCGGGAAGCAGCGGAGCCGCGCCATCGACGACGTGGTCGCCGAGGTCGAGCGGCTCGTCGCGTCGGGCGTGGTCGAGGTGAACCTCATCTCGCAGGACACCATCGCGTACGGCCGCGATCTCCCCGGCTCCGGCGGCGACGAGCAAGCGCGCGGGAAGAAGCTCGCCGAGCTCGTCGAGCGCGTCGCCGACGTGAAGGGGCTCTCGTGGGTGCGTCTCTTCTATCTCTATCCGGAGACGATGGACGCGCGGCTCATCGAGCTCCTCGCTCATCATCCGCGCGTGGTCCCGTACGTCGACATGCCGCTCCAGCACGCGGCCGACGCGATGTTGAAGCGGATGAAGCGCGGTCACGGCATCGATCGTCAGAAACGCGTCGTCGAGCGGCTCCGCACGGCGATCCCCGATCTCACCTTCCGCACCGCGTTCATCGTCGGTCACCCCGGCGAGAGCGAAGCCGAATTCGAAGAGCTCGTCGACTTCGTGAAGTGGGCGGAGTTCGAGCGCATGGCGGCGTTCCGCTACTCCGACGAGGAGGAGTGCGGATCGTTCCTGCTCGACGACAAGGTGCCGCCGAAGGTCGCCGCCGCGCGCTTCCGCAAGCTGATGAAGACGCAGAAGTCGATCGCGCACAAGAAGAGCAAGGCGCTGGTCGGCAAGGAGCTCGAGGTCCTCGTCGAGGGCACGAGCGACGAGCACGAGTACGTGCAGATGGCGCGGCACGCGGGTCAGGCGCCCGAGATCGACGGTCAGGTCTACCTCGAGGGTCCCGAGGTCGAGGACGCGCGCGCCGGCGAGATCCGTCGCGTCGTGGTCACGCAGGCCGCGGACTACGACATCGTGGGCGAGCTCCTCCCGCGGAGCGACGACGAGCTCGAGACAACGAATCGCCGGAGCGAGATCCTCGCCCGCGTCGCGAAGTCGACGAAGCCGCGCGTGCTCTTGCCGGTCATCGGCGACGTCGCCGGTCGCTGAATCTCCGGCAGGTCTCGTTTCGATCAGCGCAACATCGAGAGCGCGTCGCGATAGAGCTGCGCCTCGAGCGCGCGGCCGTTCTTCGCGGCGGCCACCGCGAGCCGCGCGAGGACCGCGCGTTGCTGCGGCATGAGCGCTCGACGCTCTTCAGGCGTCGCGTCGTCCCAGCGCGCCGACAAGAGCGCGAACATCTCCATGTCGCGACCGAGCCGCGCGAGGACCTCGACGAGCGCGTCGATCGCCGCGTGATCCTGGGGGTCGGCCTTCACCCGCGCGAGCAGCGCCTCCGCGCGCGTCTCGTCGTCGACGTTCTGTGGCGTGTTCGGCTCGTCGTCGAGGTCGAGATCGAGCGCCGAGCCGGCGACGACGCCCGGATCCGTCGTCGGCGTCTCGGAGTCCTCCGGCGGCTCGTGCTCGTCGTCTTCCTCGGGGCGCTCGGGGCGCGCCGGCATCATGCGGCCGATCGCCTGCACCAGCGCGCGCGCGTCGGGATCGTTCGGCGCCACGGTCAGCGCCGCGAGGGCGAGGCGCATCGCGAACGAAGCGCGCCCTTCTTCCCGCGCGACCCGCGCGCCACCTGCGAGGAGCTCGCGCACCGACTGCGCGTCTTCGGCCGGGACCGGACGGTGCTCGACGAGATCGGCCGCGGCCGCGTACGCGCGCTCGGCCCCGGGACCATCGCCGAGCTGCAGCCGACACGCCCCCTCGAGCGCGCGCGCGTGCGCCGCGTGCGGATCGTCCGGGCCGATCTCGCGGAGCCGTGCGACGGCCGCGGGGTGATCGCCCATCCGCTCGGCGAGCGCGCGCGCGAGCTCGATCGCGATCGGTGATCGACCGACCGCGTCGCCGGGCAGATCGAACGCGTGCGCGAGCAAGGCGATCCCGCGCGCGGTCGCCCCCGCGGCGAGGAGCGAGCTCCCGAGGCCCGCGACGACGTCACGATCTTCCGGCAGGTGGCGGAGCGCGCGCTCCCACGCGGCGATCGCGCGCTCGGGACGGCCGGCCTCGAACCACATGCGGGCCGCGCGGATCAACGTGCGACGGCGCGGCTCGCGCCCCTTGGCCTGCGCCTCGAGGTGCTGCACGTCCTCGAGCGCGCCTTCGTCGTCACCGAAATCGATGTTGAGGCGCGCGCGTCGCCAGCGCGCGTCGACTTCGCTCGGGTCGGCCGAGAGCGCGCGATCGAGCAGCGAGCCGAAGAGCGCTTCGTCGTCTCCGCAGAGCGCAGCGGCGCGCGTCCACGCCTTCGCGGCGAGGCGCGCTTCTCCGCGCTCGAACGCGTCGTTGCCCGCGCGCTCCCACGTGGCGCGCGCGCGACCCGTCGCCTGCGCGCGCTCCGCGAGCCACGCCGCGAGGAGCGTGCGACCGAGCTCGTTGCCGTCGTTACCGCGACGTCCACGACCGCGCTGCGCATCGCGGAGCCACGACGCGGCGGCCTCGACGCGATCGCCGGTGAACGCGTCGACCTCGGCGAGCCTCGTCAGGATCGAGCGCTGACGCGGTGCTCGATCGAGCGCGCGCAGGTAGAGGTCGCGCGCCTTGTCGAGCGCACCTTCGACGAGCGCGACGTCGCCCTGACCGATCAGTCGATCGAGCTCGTCGAGCGCGACGAACACCCCCGACGGCGGCGCGGGTGTCCCGCCGCGACGCATCGCGATCCGGAACCGCTCCACGTCGACGCCGGTGTCCGTGACGACGAGCCCTTCGCGCGTGGGGACTCGCGCACCTCGCGCGACGAACGCCGCGAACATCGCGTGCTTCGCCGGATCGGCGACGACCAGTCGCAGGCCCCGCGCCTCCCCCCCGATGTTGCGCGCGACGCGCGAGAGGAGAGCGCCGACGATCGCGCTCGGAGCGCGCTTTGCACCCGTCGCTCGGACACGATGCGCGAGCGCCACGATGCCGCCACCGACGGGGGCGAGGGCGAGATCGAACGCGACGATCGCGTCCTCGGCAGCGAGCTCCACGCGCACGTTGCCCGAGCTCCAGACGACGCGTTCCTCGCGCTCGGCCGGCGCGTCACCGGTCCCGACATCCGGGGGCGCGATCCAGGCGACGCGCACCTCGCATGTGCTCCGCGCGACGAGCCCTTCGCTGATCGACGACAACCACCGCTCGAGGGGACCGTGCTCGATGGCCACGTCGGCCACCTCGAGCGTCGTGCGCCGGTGGCGGAAGCGGTCGACGCCTCCGCTCACGTCGAGCGGAAAGCCGACGCCGATCATGCGCGACCGCGCGGCGACGATGGTCAACGGCCCGAGCGGCACCGGCCCCGAGAGCTCGAGACCCACCCCGTCGCGCGCGATCGCGAGCTGGAGCGTCGCTTGGAACCCCTCCGGCGGCGGGGGCTCCCGACTCCACACGCTCCGCGACGCAGCCGTCCCCTCGCTCCCCGAGGTGGATTGGGATGCGGCGTGCCGTCGGCGCCGGACAGGGACGGGCATGATCCAACGGACGATCGTAGCGGCTCCCCTCGAAACACGCGAAAAACCCGCAATTCACCAGTGCCCGCGGCCTGCTCCGGAGGACTCTTCGGGAGGGAGAGGCCGTGCTAACCAGCGGGAATGGCCGACGCGAATCTCAGCCTCGACACCCTGGCGATCCATGCGGGCTACGAGCCGGACCCGATCCATGGCGCGGTGATGCCGCCGATCGTCCTCTCGACGACGTTCGCGCAGGAGGGGCCGGGCAAGCACAAGGGGTTCGAGTACGGGAGGAGCGGCAACCCGACGCGCAACGCGCTCGAGGGGTGCATCGCGGCGCTCGAGGGGGGGACGTTCGGCCTCACCTATGCGTCCGGCTGCGCGGCCACGCTCAACGTGCTCCACCTGCTGAAGCCGGGCGATCACGTCGTCTGCGGCGACGACGTGTACGGCGGCACGTTCCGCATCTTCGACAAGATCATGAAGCCGCTCGGCCTCGAGGCGACGTTTCTCGACATGCAGGATCTCGGGCGCGTGCGCGAAGCCATGCGTCCGAACACGAAGCTCGTGTGGCTCGAGACGCCGTCGAACCCGATGCTCAAGGTGTTCGACATCACGGGCATCGCCGAGATCGCGAAAAAGGCGAACGCGCCGCTCGCGGTCGACAACACCTTCGCCACGCCGATCCTCCAGCGCCCGCTCGATCTCGGCGCCGCGATCGTGGTGCACTCGACGACCAAGTACCTCAACGGCCACAGCGACGCGGTCGGCGGCGCCATCGTCACGAGCGACGCCGCCCTCCACGAGCGGCTGCGCTTCCTGCAGAACGCGATGGGCGCGATCCCGAGCCCCTTCGATTGTTATCTGGTCCTGCGCGGGCTCAAGACGTTGCCGGTGCGCATGCGCCAGCACGTGGCCTCGGCGCGCGTCATCGCGGAGAAGCTCGCGGGGCATCCCCAGGTCGCGCGCGTGCACTACCCCGGCCTCGCGTCGCACCCCGGACATGCCCTCGCGTCACGCCAGATGACCGGTCCGGGCGGGATGATCTCGTTCGATCTGAAAGGATCGCTCGATCAGGCCGCAGCATTTCTGCGAGCGCTCCGCATCTTCGCCTGCGCCGAGAGCCTCGGGGGAGTCGAGTCCCTGGCCGAGCATCCTGCGATCATGACGCACGCATCGATCCCGGCCGAGAACAGGCGCGCGCTCGGCATCGCCGACGGTCTCCTGCGGCTGTCGGTCGGGCTCGAGTCGGAGGGCGATCTCTGGGGTGACCTCGAGCGGGGATTCGCCGCGGCCCGGTGACATCTGCTATGCCTTGCAAGAGAGGTACGTCATGAACGCACGTGTATCCTGGAAGAGCGCTTCGATCGCTTCGATCCTCGCCGCCACGGCGGGGATCTCGTGCTCCTCGGCGAACGAGCCCGTCACGGCCGGCGGTGCGTACTTGGAGCTGCAGAACGCGAAGAACGTGACCACGATGCCTCCTCCGGGCGCGTGTCTCGACGTCGGGCAGAAGTACACGATCGCGATCCAAGGGGCGGACGGGCAGCTGAAGCTGATCGTCGACGGCGCGGACGACGCGCGCGTCAGCTGTCGCTACGACGGCGCCCGCTACGACCTCACCGTGTCGAACCGTACGGCGTCGCTCACCGCGTCGGGCACGATCCAAGGCGGCAAGTCGACCGATGCGGAAGTGCAGGTCCTCGCATCGAGCGGCAACATCTACCGAACGAGCAGCAAGAAGTGCTCGATCGAGTTCCTCCCGCAGCAGGAGGAAGGGAAGATCCGCGGCAACATGACGTGCGACGAGATCACCCACACGAAGCTGAACAACGCGTGCGGCATGAGCTCGTCCGGGTCTGCGCCGTCGTACTTCAGCTTCTCGAACTGCAAAGGGTTCTGAGTCTCGCCTGACGCTTCAAGCGTCTCAGGCGTCAGAGAGCCGACGGAGCTCTGCGATCTGCGCGAGCACCTTCTCCGCGGCTTCGAGTCCGTCGTTCGCCTCCCCTTCGCCGAGCCTCCGCGTGAGGCGCAGGTCGGGCGACAGCTTCCATGACGAGCCCTTCTTGCTCACGACCTTGGTGACCTTCGCCGGGTCGAGCGGGGCGTCGGAGCGGAGGTGCAGCGTCACGCGCTCGCGCGTCGCCTCGCAGCCGAGCACGCGCCAGGACCGGAGCTCGCACTTGATCCGCATGACGCGCACGAAGCGCGCTGCGGCCTCGGGCGGACGGCCGAAGCGGTCCTCCATCTCCGCGGCGAGCTCGTCGACGGCCTCTTCGTCGCGCGCCTGCGCGAACCGTTTGTAGAGCGAGAGGCGCACGCCGACGTCTCCGACGTAGTCGTCCGGGAGGAACGCCTCGACGTCGAAGGAGAGCTCCGGATCGACGTCGTGCACGTCATAGGTCGCCGCCTCGCCGCGCAGCTCGCGGACCGCGTCCTCGAGCATGCCGCAGAACATCTCGAACCCGACCTGCGCGACGTTGCCGCTCTGTTCGCCGCCGAGGAGATCGCCGGCGCCGCGGATCTCGAGGTCGAGCGCCGCGATCTTGAACCCGGCGCCGAGCTCGGTGTGCTTCTCGAGCGCCTCGACCCGCGCGCGCGCTTCGTCGCTCATGGCGGCGGGCGGCGGCACGATGAGATAACAGTACGCGCGCTCCTTCGAGCGGCCGACGCGCCCGCGGAGCTGATAGAGCTGCCCGAGGCCGAAGAGGTCGGCCCGATCGATGATGATCGTGTTCGCGCGCGGGATGTCGAGCCCGCTCTCGACGATGGCGGTCGCGACGAGGATGTCGAAGCGCCCCTCCACGAAATCGTGCATCGTTTGCTCGAGCACGCCCTCCTTTGCCATCTGACCGTGAGCGACAGCGATGCGCGCCTGGGGCACCAGCGTCTGGAGCCGCTGCGCCTTCTCGTAGAGCCCCTCGATGCGGTTGTAGACGTAGAACACCTGGCCGCCGCGCGAGAGCTCGCG
>JBKJQC010000574.1:0-4767 GCA_046593995.1 Polyangiales bacterium | reverse complement strand
CGACGGGTACGGCCCGGCCGGACACTCCTCTTGTTCGCTCGCGTCGTAGTTCGCCGCGACGATCGGCGGGAGCGTGACCGCGGTCGGATCGCCGGGCGCCGGCCACGCGGGCGGACTCGCCCACGCAGCGAAGACGTTGCCCGTGAGGTAGTCGCGGCCTGCCCCGTGCGCCGCCTGCGTCGACTGCTGACCCGCCGCGGTGAACACGCCGTAAAAGGCGTTGTTCGTGAGCCGCGCGTAGGTCGCGTGCCCCGCCTCGAAGGAGGGCGAGATGCACGTCGTGTAGGCGTAGACGGTGTTGCACTGCGCCCAGACGCCGGCGAACCGCTCGGCGGTGGCCGCGAAGGTCTGCACCCAGAGGATCCGCGCTTCGTGCCGATCGACGAAGGTGTTGTCGGCGACCCAGAGGTACTGGGGCGCGGATCCGACCGTCGGGTGGACGCGGATCTTGTGATAGCGCGTGCCTTCGATCCGATTGCGGAACACGACGACTCGATCGCCCGCGCGGTGCCCCCACCCTTCGGGGTACCCGTTGACGCGTCGGGAGCGCGCGCTCGTCATGAAGGTGTTGCCCGCGATGACGACGTTCGCGTTCCCGCCGAGCCCACCGGTCGAGACGGAGTGCCCGCGGTTGTTCACGATCGCGATCTTCGATGCAGTGCCCGAGAAGTAGTAGAGGGCGGCGCCGCCGTTGCCGTCGGCGCCGTTGAGATCGACGCCGTCGACGATCACGTCGCTCGTGGGGTTCGAGTGGAAGGTGAGCGCACCGACGCGTCCGCCGGAGTGCGTGCCCGGCGTCGTGCCCCGGATGCGGACACGGGTCGTGGTGGACACCGGACTGTAGCGGCCGACGACGATGCTCGAGGTGGTGCGTCCGACCGGCACGACGATGTCGAGGTCGGTGACGTTGCCGAGGATCACGATCGGCTCGGCGATGTCGGCCCCGACGGTGATCTGGGTCCCCGCGACGAGCGCCTCGATCTCGAACTGGGCGCGGGTGGTCACGGTGACCGAACGGGTGGTGACCGGCGGCGCGGGCGCGACGACCGGTGCCTGCGCGCCCCACGCGCCCGCCGCGACGTGGAACGGGATGCGCCGCAGATCGAGCGCCGGAAACCAGCGATACGGCTCGACCACCGCTGCCCCGATCGGGGCGCAGACGGGCGTCGGTCCAGCGTCGATCGGTGGGCCCGCCCCATCCGCCGCGTCCATCGCGCCCACATCCGGCGTGGTCGCATCGGGCGTGGTCGCATCGGGCGTCGTATCGGGCGTGGTCGTATCAGGGGTGGCCGTATCGGGACCGGTCTCGGTTCCAGGCGCGCCGCTGTCGGGGACGAAGGCGTCGACGGGTACGCTCGTGTCGTTGCTCGACGTGTCGCTCGCAGGCGCGTCGTCGGCGGCATCGTCGACGGGCGGCGGCGTGACGTCGAAGTCGCCACCGCACGCCGGGACGAGCGCCGCGATCGCGAAGAGCACAGGGAGCGGACGGCGCATCGGGGCAAGAGGCTACCGCGCGCACCGCCTCGACGCTCCTCAGAAGATCCCCTGCAGACCGAAGGTCGCCGTCTTGTTCGTCACGCTCGCCGACGGCATCACCTCGAAGGTCTTCGGTCGCGGCTTCTCGTCGGCCCACGACAGGGCTGCGGCATCGGCGGCGGTCGCAGAGACCATGCCGAGGAGGACGCCCATCGCCATGCCCGGGAGGCAGCCGAACATCTCGCCGCTCTGACCGTACGCGGCGCACCCGACGTAGGCGCCGATCACCGGCAGCGCCGCGCGCATGGCGAGGCTCCCCACAGCCTGGCCGTAGTTCCGATGCGTGAGGTGGACGATCGGACCGCCCGACAGATAGCCGCCCATGAAGTGGTACTGGCCGTAGCTCTCGTTGTGCTCGACGGAGAGGAGAACGGCGGTGGTGGCGACCGTGGCCACGTCCGTGACGAGGATCTGCCAGCCGTACCACTCGGCTCGCGCCTTGTGCGGCGGCGGGGTCGTGAGCGAATGCGTGGGGAACTGTTCCACCTGCTCTTCGGCGTGAGAGGCGTGCGCAGAGGGCGACGCAGCGAGCGCGGTGACGATGGCGGTTGCAACGAGGAACGAACGCATGGCCAGCGGGCTTCGCAACCGTCGTGCCCAGGCTGGTTCTCGCGACGGATCGCGGGAACCTGCGCTCTCGGCCTCGTTTTCGGGCGACGCAGACACGTGCCGCCGAGGCACGCTGTCTTCCCGATGCCTCGATTCGCTCTGGACCCTCGACGCGAGACGCGAGACCCGGGAACCTAGGCTCCCATGAAGCCTTGCCCCTTCTGCGCCGAGGAGATCCAAGACACGGCGATCAAGTGTCGCTTCTGCGGGTCGATGCTCACGCCCGGGGAGCCCGCGCCGATGCCGGTCGCGACGTCGCCGGTCCCTCCGTTCTCAGCGAGTGGCGGCGGCGCGCCTCCTGCGGCGGCGAGCATGGCGAACGCGTCGGCGAAGGTGCTCTTCGACGGCCACCCCTCGTGGCGCGCGTGGTTCTGGCGCACCACGTTCTCCGCGATGATCGCGGTCGCCGGACTGGTGCTGACGATCTGGCTGCTGGTGTCCCCCTACGACAACGACTGGAAGTACGCGCTCTCCGGCGTCGCGCTCACCGTCTTTGGCGTCGCGTGGTTCGTCTGGCTCTTGCTCGAGCGCCGGTCGACGCACATCCGCATCAGCTCGCAGACCGTCGACATCGAGACCGGTATCTTCGGGCGCACCATCGACACGCTCCAGCTCTGGCGCATCCGCGACATCGACTTCGAACAGAGCTTCACCGAGCGCCTGCTCGGAATCGCACGCATCCGCATCCTCTCCCACGATCAGGGGCAGCCGCACCTCGTGCTGCGCGGCCTCCCCGGCTCACGCGCGCTCTTCGACCAGCTCCGCGACGGCATCGCGATCGCACGCCAGGCGCGGAACGTCGTCGGCGTGGTGGACTGAGCCCCTCGCCGGCTTCGACGGCGGCGGTGCTCCAACACCGCCGCGACGACGAGGCAAACGTTTGCAACGTTCGGCGCGACGCGGCGGCGGGTGCTGCCCGAAGCGCGGCGACGACCAGGCCGTCGTTCGTGATGTTCGCCTTTTTGCGAACGTGTGACCGGGAGTTCACGCCCTGAGCGGGTCGAGGCGAACATTGCGAACGTTCGCCTCGTCGAGATCACCCGGGGGCGACGGTGTCGAAGCAGTGGCAATGGAGGGCCGGGCCGCGGCGTGGCCTCGACACCCGCACGTCGAAGGCGCGGGCGAATCCGGGGACTCGCGACGCGGACACTTCCGCGCGGTCAGCGCGCGAGCTTCTTCACGAGCTCCACGCTCTCGCCGAACGGCACGCGTTCCTTCGGATCCTGCTTGAGGAACGCGTCGATCGCCGGCTGCTTCGTCACGGCACGATCGAGCTCCGCGTCGTGCCCCTTCTGGTAGGCGCCGATGGCGATCAGGTCCCGCTTCGCGTCGTACGTCCCGATCGACGCACGCACGCGTCGCGCTGCGTTCACGTGCTCGCCGTCGACCACGGCGTCCATCACGCGCGAGAGCGACGCGGCGACGTCGATCGCGGGATAGCGACCACGCTGCGCGATCGTGCGGTCGAGGACCACGTGCCCGTCGAGGATGCCGCGCACCTCGTCGGCGATGGGCTCCTCCATGTCGGAGCCCTCGATGAGGACGGTGTAGATGGCGGTGATACTGCCAATACTGCCGCGACCGGCGCGCTCCAGCAGCCTCGGTAGAATCGCAAAGGCGCTCGGCGGATAGCCGCGCCGCGTGGGCGGCTCACCCGCGGCGAGCCCGATTTCGCGCTGCGCGCGGGCGAAGCGGGTGATCGAATCGACGAGGAGGAGCACGCTCTGCCCTTCGTCGCGGAACGCCTCGGCGATCGCGGTCGCCACCTGCGCGGCGCGAAGACGCTCGAGCGCGGCGGCGTCACTCGTCGCCACGACGACGACGGACTTGCGGCGCCCTTCCTCTCCCAGCGCGTGCTCGAGGAACTCGGTGACCTCGCGACCGCGCTCGCCGACCAGCGCGACCACCACCGCGTCCGCCGTGGTGCCGCGCGCGATGGCGCCGAGGAGCGTCGACTTGCCGACACCCGAGCCCGCGAACAGACCGATGCGCTGCCCCTCGGCGAGCGTCAGCAGGCCATCGATCGCGCGGACTCCGGTCGGCAACGGGCGCTCGATCGGCTTCCGCTCGAGCGCGCCGGGTGGTCTCCGATCGATCGCCGCGACGCGACCGCGTCCGAGCGGCGGACCGCCGTCGATCGCGCGACCGAGGCCGTCGACGATGCGTCCGAGCCACGACGCGTCGACCCGCAGCTCCGCGCCGCCTTCTTCGAGCCGCACGGGATCGTCGGGACCGACGCCGGAGAGCGCGCCGAGCGGCATGAGCACGACGTCCGATGCTGCAGAGTCCGTCGCGCGATCCCCGAAGCCGACGACCTCGCACGGGAGCGGTCCGCCGCGACGCTCGGGGCGCTCGATGATCGCGACGTCGCCGATGCGAGCGCCGGGGAGCGCCGCGCGGATCGAGAGCCCGGTGAGCGATCGCACGCGCCCCTTCGGCGTGGCGGTCGGCGTGCCACCGAGCTGGGCGCGGAGCCGCGAGAGCAGTTCCTCTTCACTCATGGGGTCTAGGGTCTAGGGTCCAGGGTCTAGGGTCTAGGGTCGGGGGCGTCGGCGGTTCCATTCTCCACTCTCGCAGACCCTGGACCCTAAATGACCGAGCGTGATTCTCGAACGCTCGGAT
>JBKJQC010000538.1:0-4923 GCA_046593995.1 Polyangiales bacterium | reverse complement strand
CGTCGGCGTCTTCGTCGCTGGTGTTGATCCCCGAGAGCGGCGTCACCGCGAACATCGGCGCGTCGCCGGTCTTACGGACGAACTCCACGGCGGCGTCCATCACCTCGTCGAGCGGGTTGCTCCGGTCGACGGGGACGAGCGACCGACGGACGTCGCGACGCGCGCTCGAGATCGAGACGCCGAGCCGGACGCGGAGGCCGGACGCCGCGAGACGGCGGATCCCTCCAGGCACGCCGACGGTGCAGACGGTGATCTTGCGCTCGTCGATCGCCTGGCCGCAGGGGTCGTGCAGCACCTCGACCGCGGCGATCACGCGCTCGACGTTCGCCAGCGGCTCACCCATGCCCTGGAAGACCACGCCGTGCACGCGCGTGCCCGGGGGGAGCTCGCGTCGCACGATGCGCACCTGCTCGACGATCTCCCACGCCTCGAGGTTGCGCGAGAGTCCCATCTTGCCGGTCGCGCAGAAGGCGCAGCCGATCGCGCAGCCGACCTGCGACGAGACGCAGACCACAAAGCGGCCCGGCTTCTCGAGCGGGATGCGGACGGCCTCGATGCGCGCGCCATCTTCGGCCTCGAGGAGGTATTTGACGAACGGGTCGAGCGAGGACGCCTCGCGCGCGATCACGCGCAGCGTGCCGACGCGGTACTTCGCGCTGATCGCGTCGACGTCCCGCCGTCGCGCTTGCTTCGGCACGTCACCGAGCGTGTCCACGAAGCGCTGGTGCACGGACGCGACGACCTTGCGCGAGGTCGTGAGCTCCGCGCCGCACGACGCCGCGAGCTTCTCCGGCGTCAGTCCCTGGATCGGCTCACGCACGCGCGCGGGCTCGCGTGCAGGCTCGCGTGCAGGCTCAATCGCTGCGGCCGATGGCGCGGCGTTGGAAGGCGACGAGGGAGAAGCAGTAGACATTGACGGCGACGATCGCGAACAGGCAGTAGCCGACGAACGCGCTCGGCATGAACGGGACGAGGCAAGCCGTAGCGCAGATCGCGGCGTTATGCATCGTCGGGCCGGTGAAGCTCCACAATCGAAGGAGCAGCGCGTTCTCCTGGACGAAGCGGGCGACGCGGACCGGATCCGCGGCCGTCGCAAGGGCATGAGCTCGGCGCGCACGGAACTCCGGGCCCTGCTGCGTGCGCACGTAGAACGCGAAGATCAGCAGCAGCCCCTTGAGGAGCGGGTTCGACTGACGGTGCGCCTCGTCGGAGAAGGTCTCGGGCACCTCGGGCTCGCGCGCGATGCCCGTGTGCGCGAGGTAGCGCTGCTTGTAGAAGTCGAAGCGGCCCGCGTTGATGCCCATCGAGAGCCCGGCCGCGCCGACGAACAAGACGCGCTCGAAGGGGCTGAACGTGTGGCCGAAGAGCGTGAGGCCGGGCTGGCCGATCGAGAGCAGCATCCCGACGTGCACCCAGAGCGCGACCCAGTAGTCGGCGTAGCCGTCGAGGATGCGACCGAGCGGCGAGCCGCCGCCGCGCGCGCGCGCGAGCTGACCGTCGCTCGCATCGAGCACGATGGAGAGGAAGAGCGCCGCAGCGCCGACCAGCGCCATCCGCGGCGACACCATGAAGCACGCACCCGCGAGCGTGCCGAAGAACCCCGAGATCATCGTGAGCTGGTTCGGGGTGACGCTCGTCTCGACGACCGCGCGCACGACGATCGCCGCGAGCGGGCGGCTCACGTACGCGTCGAAGGGCTCGTCCGTGACCGTTGGCTTCGGCGCGCCGAGCCAGTCGTCGTTCGGGATCGAGGTCGAGCTACGCGGAGTCATTGTGGAGAGCGGGGACCATAGGCCCGAAGCGGTCGGAAAGTAGCCTTTCCCGACGGTGCGCGCACGGTCGAGACGGGTGCGAAACGCGCGACGCAGGGGTGCGAAGGAAGCTCGCACCCCGCTCGTCGCGAATCACGCGGCAATCCGTCGGTTCGAGCACGTCGGCGAGGTCTCGGTTCCACTGCGTTCGATACGAAGCAACGGCTACGCCGCGCTCTCGAGGCGATCCCGGAAACGCACGGCTCGTCGCTACGGGTATCCTCCGTGGCCGATGCGCGTGCCGACCGAGCTGGGTGAGATCTACGTCGAGGACCTTCCTGCCGAGACGGGCTCGGTCGGGGGCGCGCCGACCGTCGTCTTCTTCCACTCCTATCTCCAGCACGGAGGCATGTGGAAGGGGCAGATCGAACGGCTGCGCGCGCGCTATCGCACCATCAACATCGACGCCCCCGGCCACGGTCGTTCGTCGCCGCTCCGCGGTCCCATCGACATGGACGGGTGCGTGCGCGCCGTCGTCGACGTGCTCGATGCGCGCGCGGTCGATCGGTGCGCGTTCGTCGGGCTCTCGTGGGGCGGCATGGTCGGGATGCACCTCGCGCTGCGTGCGCCTCGAAGGCTCGAGGGGCTCGCGCTGCTCGACACTTCGTGTCGCGCAGAGCCGCTGCACAATCGCGTGAAGTACCTCGCGATGGGGACGGTCACCCGCAAGCTCGGGATGGTGCCGATGCTGCTCGACCAGGTCGAGAAGCTGTTCTTCAGCGATCGTTCTCTGCGCGATCGGCGCGACCTCGTCGACGCCTGGCGCGGCTACGTCGAGCGCATGGATCGCGAGTCGATCTGGCACGCGCTCCGATGCATCATCGACCGCGCGGACATCACCGAGGATCTCCTCCGCTGCTCGCAGCGCGAGAAGATCCCGACGCTCGTCGTCGTCGGCGGAGAGGATCGCGCGCAGCCGCCGCGGGAGAGCGCGCACATCGCGAGCGCCGTCGAAGGCTCTCGCATGATGCTCGTACGTGGTGCGGGACACCTCTCGGCGCTCGAAGCACCCGAAGAGACGAACGCGATCCTCGAGCCGTTCCTCGAGCGCGTGTTCCGCTCGTTTCGTCCGCAGGCCACCGCCTGACGTCAATGCCGAGCATGCTCTCGAGCGCACGCGCCGCCTGCTCGAGCCTAGGCGAGTGGATTGAACACGGAGGCACGAAGGCACGGAGGATCGAGAGTCTGCCGATCGCGGCCGTGCCCTCTCGTCGCTCGTCGACGCGCTCGCGTCCTCGCTCTCAGAAAACGAACAGGGAGACGGTGAGACGGGGAAGAAGATGAGTGCTGCCGCGCGCATGCGATCGCGTGGTCGCTGCCACCGCAGCCGCCGCGCATCAGGGACGATCGGCAGACCGCTCGGAGCTCCCTCACGACTCCCCGGCTCCCCGGCTCCCTGTTTTTCCCGGTGACGCGATCACCGCCAGGCAAGCGAGAGCGGCGAGACCTTGGAGCGAAGCACGCACCAGCACTTCACGGACCTCCGTGCCTCCGTGCCTCCGTGTTCAATCGATCAAGCACGCCGATTCGCGGATCGCGATCGGTGATTCAGCGTGCGTGACGGGAGCTACTGGGAGGGCGGCGAGAGCGCGTAGCTCGCGCAGGAGGGGCTCGGATCGGTCGGCTTCGGCGTGCTCATCGGCACGACCTTGTCGAGCGCGAGCGAGCGTCGCTCGGTCGCGAGCCAATCGCCCTCGTCGAGCTGCGCGGCCGTGCCGGCCGACGCCTCGTTGTAGAGCGTGCCGGGAGGGAGCGTCGGCATCGTGGCCGTCATGTCCGTCGGGGTCGTGAAGTCGAAGAGCGCGGCGGAGACCTTGAACGCGGAGCCCGTGAAGGGGGAGAGCACGCGCACCGTCGCCGTGCGACCACCGGCGAGATCGGCGCACGGCACGATGCCCTCTCCGAAGATCACGCCGTTGTCGCCGAGGAGCCACGCGCGGAGCGAGCCCGCGCCGCTGCCGAGCGGCGCGACACCGAGCTTCACCTCGACGTCGACCGCGCGCACGGGGTGAAGCGTGACGTCGACGTTGAAGCCGCCGTTCTCGGTGACCTCGACCGACGGGAGCTCCTCGACCCGCGGTACGTAGTCGCCGATGGCGAGACCGGAGCGCATGTACGGCTCCTGATCGCGGAAGACGGCGAACACGTAGTACTTGCCGGGGGGAACGGAGAGCGGCTCCGCGATCTTCGGCAGCTCCGCGATGGCGAACTTGCCGGTCCCGCTCGACGCGCTCGGATACCAGGTCTGCGTGACGAACGCCGCGTCGCGTACCGTCGGCTTCGTGCTGAGCGCGACGAGCACGGTGCCACGGCCGTCGAGGCCGAGGTTCTTCGAGTCCGTGTTGATCGAGGGACCGTCGTTCGCGCGGAGGACACGCACGCAGACGTTGCCCTTGCCGGACAGACCGTCGGGGCACTTCGGCGGAGCGGGGACGTCACCCGCGGCGACGGCGTCGTCGGCCGGACCGGCGTCGCTCGGCGCAGTCTGCGAGTCGGGGTACGGAGTCTCGGCGGCGTCGAACACCGTCGGGGTGGGCGCTCCGAACTCGTCTACCGAGGAGGAGCTGCCGCATCCGACCGAGGCAGAAGCAAGCGCGACGATGCCGAGGAAGGCAACGAGAAATCCTCTTCTTCGCGGCCTGCGGCCGACGGCACGAAGCATCGGCCCCCCACGATGCACGCACCGCGCCGTGCTCGAACGCGCGTGATGTCGCGTAGTTCGAGCGGTCGCCGGTAGGGCGCGCGTGTCAGGGTCAGAGGGGTCGGTTCGCATTCCAAGAAAGCTCAGCCTGCCACGACGCCGCGCGTCTTCCAGCGGGTCTCGAGCACTTCACGCACCGGATCGCTGTCGGCGACGATGCCACCGCCAGCGTAGTACATCGCCCGCGCCTCGGCCGAGCGGACGTCGCCTCTCGCTGCGACCACTGCGCGGATGACCATGCTCGAGCGTGCGGATCCGTCCGCGCGGAGGGAGAGAATCGCTCCGCAGTACACCCCTCGCCGGTCCGCCTCGAGCCCGGCGATGACCTCCATGGCCCGGATTTTCGGGGCGCCGGTCACCGATCCGCTCGGGAACAGCGCGCGGAAAATCGTGCCGAGGGGCGCGTCCGAC
>JBKJQC010000362.1:0-3096 GCA_046593995.1 Polyangiales bacterium | reverse complement strand
TTGCAGGATCCACCGCGCCCTCGAAGATCTCGATCACGGCGCCAGCCGGTCCCCACGTCACCGTCGCAACGTCGATGCGGACCACGCGCACCGTCTCGTCTCTCACGAAGCGGCGGTTCCACAGCGCGCGGGCGGCGCGCGCCAGGAAGCGCTTCTTCTTCCAGTCGATCGTGTCGACCGCGGTCACGAGCGCGTCGATGCGTCGGCCGCGTACCTCGACGACGGCGACGATGTCCCCGCGACGTGCGAGCACGTCGATCTCGAGCTTCCCGATGCGCAGCCGGCGATCGAGGATGGTGAAGCCGCGCGCGATCAGCTCGCGCGCGACCGCCTCCTCCGCCGACGCGCCACTCGGAAGCGAAACGGCATCGGGGGGCGAACCTCCGATGCCGTCGTCGCGTGTCACGAGGCTACCGCGACCCGCAACGCCTCAGCTCAGGGCTTGAGCTCGGCGCCGCAGGTCGCTTCGGCCTGGGCGGGGTTGAAGTTCGCGCCGGTGGGGCCGTCCTTCACGCAGTACGACCCCCACTTCCCCTTCGGGAGCGGGCCGCAGTTTCCATTGACCTTGTCGCAGAGCGGCTTGCAGCTGAAGCCGGTCGGGCACTCGCAGAGCGAGACCTGCGAGCGATCGATCTCGGGATCTTCCGGGACGTCGCAGCGGCAGGAGCAGTAGACGGAGTCCTTGGCCTGGCGGTTCGTGCACTGCCCTTCGACGATCTTCTGGACGGGCTTCTGATTGAGGTCGCCGAGCACCGGGCAGCAGAGCGTGCCGGGGAACGAACCTTCGAGGGTGAACAGGTTGCGGCGACCCGGGACCTGCTTGCACGGGGCGAAGCACGTTCCCGGTGAGTCGGCCGTCTTACCGCTACACAGGCTGCCGGCAGGGCAGTCCCCGCTCGGCCCGCAGGTGGCCCCCAGCCCCTGCCCGGGGAGCGCGCCGTTGCCGAAGGGGCAGGACACGCGACCACGGAAGTAGTGGCGCAGACAGACGCGGGTCTCGCACTGGACCGAGTTCACGTCGATCACCAGTTCGTCGATGACCGACTGGCCGGAGTTGGGGGCGAACTCGTCCTCGGGGATGCAGGGATCACCGACGCCGGTCACCGCGCAGCCGAAGGACAGCGCGCCGAAGACGGTTACGACACAGGCAGCGAGCAAGCGGTTCATGTACGCGGCTCCGATCCGGAGGAACGACGCTCTCGGCTCGGCGGGTACGTTCGTGAGCACTTCTTCACGAAACGTCCCCATTCGCAGAGCCATGCGCACGAGCGGGCGCAGAGGGGCACGGTACTCGTCGCGTCACGATCACGTCAACAGCGGAAGCACGGACGGGATGGGTCGTGGGTCGATGGGTCGATGGGTCGATGGGTCGATGGGTCGATGGGTCGAGAGAGCCTAATGAGGAGAGCCACGCCGACTTTCCGGTCGCGGCCGCTTTCGACTCGACTCGTCTCGTCTCGTCGCGTCTTCATCGACATCGACCATCGACCTTCTCCTTGGACCCCGCCGCGCGCGTCCGTCACGGATTTGTCGTCGTCCCACCAAGACCAGGACGAGCCAAGTGTCCGAATCGGCGCGGGGACTCCCCTCGCGCTGCATCAATCCGCCGGTTTTCGGCCGCGCCGGCTCGTCACTCTGCCGTTGACACGGCGGAACGCTGCCACCTACCATCCCACGCCCTGGGCTTAGTTTTCCAAGGTTTTCAGGCTGTTAGGCTCGCAGAACGGGGTCACGAGAACGTGACGCTCGCTCGCAAGTACCGGCGGATCATGCTCCGCGCACGTCGCCTCGAGAGGGACCGACTGCGCGCGACCAAACACCGAGGGGCACACCATGCGGTCGCGATGGCGTCGTTTCATCATGTTCACGTCGGCTTTGGGCCTTGTTGGTTCCACGGCGCTCGCTGCGCCGAAGAAACCGAAGGACCCGGCGCCGGCGGCTGAACCCGCCAAGCCCGAAGCCGCGAAGCCGGCTGCCAAGGGCGGTGCGGCTGCCAAAGGCACGCCGGTCGCTCCGAAGAACAAGAACGCGCCGCCGCCCCCCAAGGGATCGGAGGACGTGGAGGATCTCGGAGGCGACGAGCCCGAGGTCAAGGCCGGCGCTCCGTCGCCGCAGTTCCAGAAGGCGAAGAAGTTCCTCGATCAGGAGCGCTGGGCCGACGCGGCCGTCGAGTTCCACAACGTCCTCCGCAACAACACGGACGACGCGGGGAACACGCAGCACGCGAAGTACTGGCTCGCCGTCGGCCTGTACCACCTGGAGTTCTACCAGGCGTCGTACACGTACTTCTACGAGATCGCGAAGAGCCCGAAGCACCTCGACTTCGAGAAGACGCTCGGCTGGCTCGCCCGCCTCGCGACGCAGCTCCCCGAGCCGGCCGACATCATCGGTCACCTCGGCAAGTACACCGAGGAGCAGGTCGCGGCGACCGCCAAGGGCTCGCCCGATCTTCTCGCGCAGCTCAACTACCTGTACGGCCGCTACAAGTACCGCAAGGGTGAGTTCGAGAAGGCGACGGCCCTGTTCGGCAACGTCGCACCCGGCAGCAAGTACTACGTCCAGGCGCAGTTCTTCACCGGCATCACCTCCATTCGTCAGCGCAAGATCGCGCCAGCGGTCAAGGCCTTCGAGACCATCCTCGACTACCTCGACAAGAACCCGAACGCGCTCGACAGCAAGTCCGAGGTCCAGCGCTACAAAGACCTCGCGCACCTCTCGATCGCCCGCGCGTTCTACTCGGCGGCGATCAAGCAGCCGACCGAGGGCGAGTTCGTTCCCGATCCGGAGCGTCTCACCGCCGCGGTGGTGGCCTGGAACAAGGTCGACATCGCCAGCGAGTACTGGCTCGACGCGCTCTTCGAGGAGTCGTGGGCGTACTTCATGGCGTCGGACTACCCGCACGCCCTCGGTAACATCCACACGATCGAGTCGCCCTACTTACCGAACTCCTTCTATCCGGAAGCGCAGTTCCTCAAGGCGATCATCTACTTCACGAACTGCCAGTACGAGGACGCCGAGACGATCGTCGCCAAGTTCCAGCAGAAGTACCAGCCGCTCTACGACTCGCTCGCGAAGGTCCTCAAGCGCTTCCAGGGC
>JBKJQC010001083.1:0-11460 GCA_046593995.1 Polyangiales bacterium | reverse complement strand
TGTGACTCGAGCTTGAGGCGATCCTCGGCCGACGCGTGCTTGTGCGCGCGGGCGAACTGATCGCGGACCGCATCGAGCACGCTCTTCCGGTCCTTGCGAAGCTGCTCGACCCCCAGCGGATCGGCGCCGAAGTCGCCGAACAGACGATCGAACACCAGCCGCGGATCGTTCACCGGCGGAACGGGCTTCCCCGGCTCGCGATAGGAGATGCGACCACCCACCGCGTTGAACGTCGACATCACGCCGAGCTCGAGGGACGGGAACTTCGTGCCGGACTGACCAGGGAGCGGCTTCGCGAGGAACTGATCGATCGACGTCCCGCCGCCCCAGCCGATCGGCTTCTGCGTGTCCATGCGGAGCCCGCCCGAGCCCGCGGGATCCTCGAGGAGGGCCGTGCCGCTCAGGAGCGCGCTCATACCCTCCTGGTGCGTGTCGCCCGGTCCGTAGCCCGCGGAGTGCATGTCGACGTTGCGGAGGAAGATCAGATCCTTCTTGTGCGGCTCGAGCGGCGCGAGGACGCCGCCGAGGGTGAAGTCGTGCTCGCCGCCCGTGATCTTCCACTGCTCGTGCATCGTCCCGTGCGGGGTGAAGAACACGAGCAGTCGCTTCGGCGCGGTCGTCGGGATCGCGCGCGCGCTGCCGGGCAGAGCAGAGAGGAGCGGCATCGCGACCGCGGTGCCGAGCGCGCCGCGGAGGAACTGACGACGGTTCATGGCTGCACCCCGAAATCACCGATGGCGACAGGACGACGAGAGCGGAAGGTCTCGGTGAGAGCGAGTTGCACCAGGAGCTCACGCATGTCGCCGCCGCCGCTCGTGAAGCCGGTGCGGAGCTTCTCGAGGGTGCAGCGATCGGCCTCGCTCTCGCGGCGGCCGTACGCGAAGCGGAACCACTGCACGATGACGCACGACTCGACTTGCTTCGACCGCGCGAGCTTGTTCGCGAGCTCCGAGACGCTGCTGAAGGTTCCGTCGGCGTCCGTGGTCGAGACGATCTCCCCTTTGGCGTCGACGGCCTTCCCCGCCTCGACCGCACGGTAGCGGCCGATTCCGTCGAAGTGCTCGAAGCCGAAGCCGATCGGATCCATCAAGCGATGACACCCCTGGCACGCAGGATTCGCGGTGTGCTGCTCGAAGCGCTCGCGCGTCGTCGAGTCGGGCGTCACGTCCGGCGGCTTGATCACGATGTTGTTCGGCGGCGGCGGGAGCAGATCGCAGAGCAGCTTCTCGCGCACGAACTTGCCGCGGTGGATCGGCGAGGTCTGGTTCGACTTCGCATTCGCCGAGAGGAACGACCCCTGCGTGAGGAAGCCCATGCGCTTCGTGGGATCGACCGGCACCTTCACGAAGCCGCTGCCGGCCGGGCTCTCCACTCCATACAAGCCGGCGAGCCGCGCGTTGACGAAGGTGTAGGGCGCGGTGAAGAGCGACGAGAGCCGGCCGTCGCGGAAGAAGACCTCCTCGAGGAAGAGCTCCGTCTCGTGCTTCTGGTCGGCGCGCACTTCGTTGTTCCACGCCGGGTAGACCGCAGCGTCCTTCACGGCCTCGCCGATGCGCTCGAGCTCCAACCACTCGCGGTGGAACTGCGCCACCATGCCCTGCGCGCGCGGATCGCGCACCATGCGGCGGGCCTCGCGCTCGACGTCTGCAGCCGTCGCGAGGTTCCCCTCGTCCGCCGCGGCGAAGAGGGTGTCGTCCGGCATCGAGCCCCAGAGCAGGTACGAGAGGCGTGACGCGAGCTCGTAGGGAGCGACCGTCGAGCCGTTCCCTTCGATGCGGTAGAGGAAGGCGGGGGACTGCAGCATCGCCGAGATCACGTAGCGGGCGCCACGCTCGAAGGTGCCGCCGCTCGCGTGAAGAGCGACGAACGCGTCGATCTCGTCCTGCTCGAGCGGACGACGGAACGCGTGGAGACCGAAGCGCTGGACGAAGGCACGTGCGCAGGTGGGCGCGCCCTGCTTCGCGACGTCGCAGCCGCCGGCGAGCGTGCTCACACGCGGGAGGGCGCGCTCGGCGAGGGTCTCGGCCACGGTCATCAGCTGCTCGCCGAGGACGGGGCTCATGCCGAGCAGCGAGGAGTTGTTCGTGAACCCGAAGGCCTCTTCCTCGGCGGGGAAGTCGCGCGCGGGGCGGCTCTCGTCGCCGAGCAGATCGCGCACCGTGTTGTCGTACTCGAAGCGGTCGAGGCGCCGCATCGACGACGGCCCAGGATCAGGGGTGCACGAAGCACTCTCGACCACACCGTCCGGCGACGGGGCTCCCTGCTCGGCCTCCGACGCGTCGATCGAACCGGTGCACGCGGCCAGGCCGAGGCTCGACCCGAGAAGCGCGAGGATCGCGATCAGCGCGGGATGACGCATCGTCGGCAGCACGCGACCCGACTCAGCAAGCCGCGCGCCACCCACCTTTCACGCTGGATTTCCGGTGAAATCATCGGTCGATGGCCCGCGCGCGGTCACACGCGAAGGCCGAACGTCATGCCGACGGAACGGAGCAGGAGTGATCGGCGAGTGCTCCCCGCGCAGCCGGCGCAGCCCTAGAACTGGGGGCATGGCAGGGCCTGCTCTCGGTGTGCCCCTCGAGGCACGGCTCGCCGCGACGATCGAGCGGGCGCGCCAGAGCTACGCGGCGTATCGGCCGGAGGTCGCTACGTATCTCTTCCAGCACGGCTTCCGGCGCACCGCCGACGCGCTGCCGGACGACGAGCACCGAGATCGCCTGCTCGAGGATCTGTTCCGACTCCAGCTCGAGTCGATCGGCACTTGTGCGTTCGGGGTGTCGAACGATGCCTGGCGTGACAACGCGGCCTGGCCCGATCGGTACTTCCCGCTCTTGTGGCTCGAGGTCGCGCCGAGGCTACTGCCAATGCTGCCACCGGGGCGGAGGCTTTCGGCGCTGGTCACGCTCTTCAACCTCGGCGAGAACCTGGTGCTCACGGCGCCCTCGGTCGGCGGCCTGGTCGCGGACGCCTTGCTCGCGCGCCTCCACGACGTCGTCGCCGATGGTGTCGAGCTCGTGGCGCTCGAGGCGATGATCGACCTCGGGATCCTCCCGCGCGACGCGTTGCCGGCGCGCTCCCGGCCGCGCGCGCGTCCCACGGCCATCGTTCGGCTCTCGACGCTGTCGATGGCGCCCTTCGAGCCGACGCTGATCCCCGGTGCGGTCGGCTTCGTCGGCGACGGCGGCTTCTTCGTCGCCGACACCACGCGACCGCTCGCCCTACAGTTCGCCCAGACCGGTTCGCGTCTCGGCGAATCCATGCAGCTCGTGGGGCGCACGACCCAGACCGGACGGCCGCGCATGCCGCCGCTCGCGATCGATCTCGAAGGGGACCGCCTCTCGCTCGAAGAGGACGGGACGGTCCGTCACGGGGCGACGGTCCTCGGTCACATCGATCCGCGAGGGATGCACGGCGCCGCGATCGGACCCCAGGGTACGATCGTGATCACCCGCCGCTTCTCCCAGCGCATCGAGGTCTTCGCGACCACACACACATGATGGCACCGAAGGATCTCACGACCCTGTGGCGTGCAGCGCTCGATCGTTGGAGCCGCGCGATCGAGCTCGCCGAGCCGCTCGCGACGAAGCCGAAGGACACGTCGATCGCGTTCATCGACCTCGAGACCAGGCAGACGCGTGTCAACTTCCAGAAGCTCGAGGACATGGGCGTGAGCGACCATCTCCCGTGCGTCCTCGCGCACGAGGTCGGTCATCACATCCGCTACCCGCACACCATCGCCGAGGCGCGACGGATGCTCCGCTTCCTCCGCGAGGTCGCCCGTGACGTGCTCGTCGACACGGGCGGCGGGACGGGCGCACCCGGCACCCACGACTGGCTCCTCAACCTCTTCTTCGACCTCTTGATCAACGACGAGCTCTCGTCGGACTTCGAGGCTTCGTTCGTCGCCATCTATCGCGCGATGCAAGGGGAGTGGGGGCTCGCGTTCTCCTTCTACTGCGGGACCTTCGAGGAGCTGTGGGCGCTCCCTCGCTGCACCATCCTCACGGCCGCGCAGGACGAGGCGCTCGCGGCGATCGATCCCGAATGGCGCGGGCGCGCGGCGTCGCTCGGCGAGTTCATGCGCGGCCACCCCGAGAACCGCCCGCTGCAGCTCGTACGATTCCTGATCGCCATCCGGCCGTTCGTGCAGGACGATCGGAAGAAGCAGCGAGATGCAGGCGGCGCCTTCGAGGAGAAGCCGCTCGGCGGCGGGCCGCTCGACGGCGACGCGATCGCCGACTTGATGCGACGACGCCACGACGAAGGGGAGGCGCGGCGCTGGCTCCGTGAGCAACAATCCCGCGCGACTGGGGGCGTACCCGGGAAGCCCGGCGACGGTACCGGAGGCACCGGCGGCAATCCGCTCGAACGCGCGTCGCTCGCGCTCGAAGGGCTGGCGAAGCCGACCGACGTCGCGCTCGCGGCCTATCGCAGCGAGGCCGACAAGGCGACGCTCGACATCCCTGCCTCGTTCGAGCCCGGCGAACCGTTCGTGCCGGGACCGCACACGTCGTGGGAGCTGGGGGACGACCTCGACACGGTCGATTGGATCGGCTCGACGGTGCGCTCCGGCTCGCGGCCGATCCCTGGGCTGTCGACGTACGCGCGCACCTACCTACCGGACGATCCGCGCCCGGGCGATCGCGAGGCGCCGTGGATCGAGCTCTACATCGACTCGTCCGGCTCGATGCCCAACCCCACGTCTTCGTGGAGCCACCAGATCGCCGCGGGCTTCGTCCTGGTGCGCGCCGCCACGAAGGCCGGCGGACGCGTGCGTATCATCCAGTACAGCTCGTTCACCCAACGCGTGGTGATGGGGGACTTCACCCGCGCGAGCCTCCCCGCCGAGCGCGCGCTCCTCGAGTACGTCGGTGGCGGCACCGATTTCCCATGGGACGAGCTCATCGCTTCGACCCAGAAGTATCGCCATCGCGCGCGCGTGCGTCGCGTCGTGATCTCCGACAGCGACTTCGTCGCGAACTTCGGCAATCCGACGCCCCAAGGCACCGACGCCGCAAAGGTGATCGCCGACGCCGCAGCTGCCGGCGGGTTCACCGGGATCCTCGCGCTCTACGGCGATGCGCCGGCAGCGATGATCGCCGCGGGCATGGACGTCGTCACGGTGAAGGACTGGTCGTCCGCGACCCAGGCCGCGCGCGTGCTCGCGGATACGCTGTTCAAGGTGAAGCAGAAGACGCGCCGCGCGCTCGGCGCCCGCTGACGCCCGCTGAGAGGAGTAAGCTCGGTCCCATGTCGCTCGCGATTCCGATCGAAGAGGCCGTCGCCGTGCTCGCACGTGCGAGCACGGCGCAGCCCTCGCGCGAAGGAGACGACGACGACGCCACACGACACCTCCAAGTCGTCCGCGCGCTCGACGCGTTCGCGGCGCGCGGCCTGTCGGTCGCCCCCGAGCGACTCGTGATCCGCATCGCGGCGATCGAAGATCCGAGCTCGCTCCTCGATCTCATGGTCGCGGTGATCACCGACGCGGAGCGGTCGAGCGAAGCCATCGTCGAACGCGCGCGCGCCATCGCGAGCGAGCGCACGACCCTCGTCGAGGAGGCTGCGGCGGCCCACGCGATCCGCCGGGTGCTCCTCGATCCGGCGAGCGCGATCGCGCGCCACCTGCCGCGCGAGGTCGTGCTGGCGAACGACTTCCGACGCGAGGAGCTCGTGCGGTCCTGGGCCGCATACATCGGCGTGCCGATCGAGTCCGCGGGGAAAGTCGAGACGACGGAGCGGTCGACCCGCGCGCTTTCGCGCCTCGATTACCGCAAGATCCGCGAGGACGAGGAGCGCCTCGCGATCGAGCGACGCGTCCTCACCGAACACGCGGAGGCCATCCGCGAGAAACAAAGGCGTGAAGCGGAGGCCGCGCTCGCGAGCGCGCAGCGCGAATGACGGTCCCCTACGCACAGCTCGTCGCCGCCGTGCGGACGGCCGGTAACCGCGCCGGGACGATCCGCCGCGATGCCCTGGTCGCAGCCCTCTCGGGGCACGACGCGACCGCGGTGCAGGCAAGTGCTCATCTCGCGCGCCTGGTGAACGCGGACGCGGCGACAGTCCATGAGCTAGAGGTCGAGATCGGCGCGCTCGAGCCTGCCGCGCAGAAAAACGCCTCCGCGCTCGCGGGTGCGCTCGCGGCGCTCCCGGAGGAAGCGGCCGTGGTCTCGCGCGCGCTCCTCGGGATCTCCGGTGCCTGCGCCGGCGTTCTCTACGCGCACGTCCCTTGGTCGAGCGTCATCGACGCGACATTGCTCGAGGCATGCCGAGTGACCGGCGCGCTCTTCCGGCCGTTCATGCCGGGGCGCGAAGAATATCTCGTGCTGCGCCTCGGACAGTCGCTCGCGGTGCCCGTGCGCGGGCTCGAGGGACCGCTCCTCGCGAAGCGTCTCGCCGAGCTCGATCCCGAGGCTGCACAGGCGCGAGCACGCGACGCGGCTCTCTACTCGAAGCTCCGCGCGGCGCTTCCGCCGGTATGACCATGGAGCGCGCGCTGGTCACGCCGCCGAGCCTGATCGACGACCCCTCGTGGGAGCGCGCGACGCTCGGCCCCTTCGTGACCCGTGCGCGCCGGGCGCTCCGCCGGCAGCTCTCGAGCGGTCGGCCTCGGATCGACCTGCGCGCGACGCTCGAGCGTGCCTATCGAACGGTGCCGTTCTACCAGGAGCGGTTCCGCGCGGCGGGGATCGGTCTCCGCGATCTCGACGCGCCGAACATCCTGACATTCCTGCCACCGACACGCCGCGCGGATCTCGCGGCGGGCATCGCGCCGTTCCTCTCGATGCCGGTCGAGCCGTTCGCGCTCGATCGCGGCTGGCTCGGTCGCACGAGCGGATCGACCGGCGAGCCGCTCTCGTACCTGCGCGATCCGAGGACGCTCGCGTGGTTCTGGGCGTTCGTGGACTTCGCCCTCGGGTACGCCGGTCGCGCGCGCGCGCGCAGGATGACGACGCGCAGGTCGCCGTGCGTCGTGCTCCTCGACGCGCTCGAGCACATGCCGGAATACGACGCCGCGCTCCCGCTCTTCCACCGCGCGCGCTACGCCAAGCGCTCGAGCGCGCGACCGGATCTCGCTCAGGAGCTCGCGCGGCTCGATCCGACGGTGATCACCGGAGATCCGGAGTCGTTGGCGGTGCTCGCGACGCTCGATCCCGCGCCGCGTCCGGCGCTGGTGCTCTCGAGCGCGTTCCCGCTCCCGAGCGCGTCGCGCGACGCCATCGCGGCCGCGACCGACGCCGCGGTGCTCGAGTACTACGCCACCCAGGAGACCTCGGTGATCGGTGTCGGGTGTCGCCTCGGCCACGGGTTCCACGCGCTCTCGACCGCGTGCGTGTTCGAGATCTCGGCCACCGGAGAGCTGTTGGTCACGCCGACGCACAACCCTTCGTTCGTGCTCCTCCGCTATGCGCCGGGCGATCTCGGCACGGTCGTCGACGACGCGTGCGCGTGCGGTCTCTCCGGGCCGCGCATCGCGACGCTGCACGGTCGCACCCACGTACGGTTCCTCGGGGAGCGGGGCGAGTTCGCGGCGGGCCTGCTCGGTCCGCTCCTCGCGCGCTTGCCGGTCGTCGAGCACCAGCTCGCGCAGATCGGTCTCGGGCGCTTCGTGCTACGCGTGCGCGGCACCGTTCGTGATCTGGCACTCACGAGAGATGGCGCTGCCATCGAGCTGCGGCTCCGCGAGCTCGCCGGCGCCGCATCGCTGTCGGTCGTCGAGGTCGCAGCGATCCCCCGGCGCGGCCCCAAGCCGGAGCCGTTCGTGCAGGAGCTCGCGTGATCACGCATCCCTGCACCGGTCACGTCGCCGCCGAGGGCTTCGGCGCGTTCCTCGAGCGCGAGCTCGGCGCCCCGCGACGCAATCTGCAGGCGTTCGCGCGCGAGCTGTCGGCGGTGCTCGACGCGCCCCCGTTCGACGCGCGGATCACGCTCGTCGGCTCGGGATCCTCGGCGAACCTCGCCGCGGCGCGCGCGCTCTCCGAAGGCACGTCACGGCGGCGCGCGATCGTCTCGGCCTTCACGTTCCCGACCACGGTGTCTGCCCTCCTGACCTCGGGCCTCGAGCCGACGTTCGTCGATGTCGGCGCGGACGGGATGCAGATGGATCCCGAAGCACTCGAACGAGCGATGACGGAAGACGTCGCGATCGTCGCCCCGACCTGCTTCCTCGGGTGGCCGGCGCCGCTTGCTGCCATTGCTGCCATTGTGCGTCCGCGCGGCGCGCGGGTGCTTCTCGACGCGTGCGAGACGCTCTCGCTCACCGTCGACGGTCTTCCGCTGCACCGCTTCGCGGACGCGACGACCTACAGCTTCTACCACCCGCACCACCTCTCGTCGCATGGCGGCGGCGCCGTGGTGACGCGGGACCCGGAGCTCTCGGCGGTGATCGAGAGCGTCGTGCACTGGGGGCGCGCGTGCACCTGTCACCTCGGGGTCTCCTGCCCGCTGGCGCCGGGACCAGACCATCAGTTCACCTACGTGCGCCCCGGCTTCAACCTCGAGATGAGCGAGCTGAACGCCTGCTTCGGACGGTTCTCGCTCCTCCGCCATCGCGAGGACGAGGCTCGGCGGTCCGCGCACTGGTCGCGCCTCGACGACGCGCTCCCGCGCTCCCTGAGCACGTGGCCGCGCGATCCTTCCTGCTCGCCGTTCGTCTTCCCGATCGCGCTGCGCGAAGGGGACGCGCGACCGCTCGTGGATCGCCTGCTCGCCCGCGGCGTCGAGGCGCGCTCGTGGATGGGCGGCGTGATCGCCGACCAGCCGGCATTCCGCGCGCTGCCGACCGATGGTCTGCCGCGGGCGCGCGCGCTCGCGCGGCGGGCGTTCTTCGTCGGCATCCACCAGACGCTCGCGGACGAGGCGGTGGCCGACGTCGCGCGCATCCTCGCCGAGGAGGCTTGAGTGGACGCACGCTCGCTCGCCGAGACGCTCGCCGAGGCGTACCCGCACGACTTCACGCTGCAGTATCCGCCGCGTCGCGAGTACTTCCAGGAGCGGTTCCGCGCGCGCGCGCCTGTCTCGATCGATCGCCTCGCGCGCGGGCTCCTCTACGTGCACGTCCCCTTCTGCGCGCGGAAGTGCAGCTACTGCAATTTCGCCGTCGACGTCGATCCCGATGCCGCGCGCATGGAGCGCTACGTCGCCGCCGTCGAGAAGAGGCTCGAAGCGATCGCCATCGACGACGTGCTCGGCATCGACATCGGTGGTGGCACGCCGACGCGTCTCCCGAAGGCGCTGCTCGCGCGCCTCTTGCGCGCGGTGGCCCCGTTCCGCGCGCAGGCGAGCGTTCCCCGTCCGCTCAGCGTCGAGACCACGCCGGAGATCGCCGCGCGCGATCGCGACGTGCTCGGCGTGCTGCGCGAGGGGGGCGTCGAGCGGCTCAGCATCGGGCTCCAATCGTCGAACGGGGCGACGCTCCGCGTCTTGCGCCGCGACGATGCGATCGAGCGCCACGCGGTCGCGATGGAGCACGCGCGCGCCGCAGGGTTCGCGCGGGTGAGCGTCGATCTCATCTTCGCGCTCCCCGGCCAGACGCTCGACGCCTTTCGTCGCGACCTCGAGCGCGCGATCGCGCTCGGCCCCGACGCGATCACGACCTACGACTGCCTCTATCGCGGCAAAGGGCGCGCGATGACGCGCGCCTCCCACGCGCCCTCGCCGGCCGTCTACGGCGAGCTCTACGAGCTCGCCTTCGCGACGCTGCGCGAGGCCGGGTTCCGCGCCCCCTACGGGTCGCTGAACTTCTCGCGCCACGCGGGCGAGACCGGGACGAGCGCGTACTTCGAGGCGCGCCTCCGCGACGGCCTGCCGTACATCGGGGTCGGCACGTACGCGACGAGCCACGACGGCGACGCGTGGACCTTCGAGCACGCCTCCGTCGACGCTTGGTCGCGCGCGCGCACGCTCGCCGACGCCTACGTGCTGCCGCGCGAGGAGACGATGACGAAGCACCTGCTCCTCGCACTGGGCTTCGGCCGCATCGATCGCGCGCGTTTTGCGGCGCGCTTCGGCGAGGCGGTCGACGGTCGTTACGGAGTCGCGCTCGCGTGGGCGTGCGCCAAAGGGTTCTTGCGCGAGGACGAGGAAGGGTACGGCGTCGCGGCGTTCAGCGCGCTCCCGCAGGTGCGCGCGCTCCTCTACCCCGTCGCCGCCCTCTCGTGGCTCGCAGCGGTGCGCTCAGGCGAGGTGACGCCGCGCGAGCTCAACGAGCGCTAGAGCGACAAACGTCTTGAAGACCCGAGAAAACATGAGAGAAATACACGGAGGCACGGAGACGCGGAGGCACACGGAGGTCGGGCAGTGCTGCCGCGGGCTTCGCACCTAGGTCGCCCTCGCTGAGGAAAACGGGGACCTGGTGGCAGGGGAGACGAGCCTCGCAACGGGGACGGCACGACCGGCTGACGGCTCGAACCTCCGCGCCTCCGTGCCTCCGTGTTCAATCTGGCGTGCGCAAAGTGGTCGACGCTCTAGGTCCACCTGCGGCTGCTCGTGAATCCTATCGGGCCCCATCGCCTTGCCGAATGGCCGGCGCAGAGCGAGATCTCCCGGCCATGCTCGTCATCCCCGGCGCGAACGCCCTCTCCCCCGCGCGCCTCGAGAAGAAGCTCGCCGCACTTCGCCCGCAGATCGCCGCCGCCACCGCCGAGCGCGTGCACTTCGTCGACGTCTCGTCGGAGCTCGGCGACGAGGAGCGGCGCGTCCTCGGGCGCCTGCTCACCTACGGGCCGCGCGCCGAAAAGACCGAGCTCCGGGGGACGAGCGTGGTCGTCGTCCCGCGCCTCGGCACCATCTCTCCCTGGTCCTCGAAGGCGACCGACATCGCCCACAGCTGCGGGCTGACGAAGGTGCGACGCATCGAGCGCGGCGTGCTGTGGACGCTCGCGGGCGAGGTGACGGCGGAGGCGCGACGCACGCTGCACGATCGAATGACGGAGACGCTCCTGGGACGGGTCGAGGACGCCGCGCGCCTGTTCGCGCACGATGCACCGCGCCCGCTGCGCAGCATCCCCCTCGCAGACCTCGGACGCGCCAACACCGAGCTCGGGCTCGCGCTCTCCGCGGACGAGATCGCGTTCCTCGAGAAGAGCTTTCGCGCGCTCGGACGCGATCCGCACGACGTAGAGCTGATGATGTTCGCGCAGGCGAACAGCGAGCACTGCCGCCACAAGATCTTCAACGCCGAGTACGTGATCGACGGCGAGCGACAGCCGGACTCGCTCTTCCAGATGATCCGAAAGAGCACCGCCGCGACCCCCGCAGGCGTGCTCTCGGCCTACAAGGACAACGCCGCCGTCATCGAAGGGCACGTCGCCGGACGCTTCTTCGCGGACGCCGAGACCAACGTGTACGGCGCGCACCGCGAGCCGGTGCACATCCTGATCAAGGTCGAGACGCACAACCACCCGACGGCGATCTCGCCCCACCCCGGCGCGGCCACCGGCTCCGGCGGGGAGATCCGCG
>JBKJQC010000015.1:0-6673 GCA_046593995.1 Polyangiales bacterium | reverse complement strand
AACGGCGAGCGAGAGCGCGGCTGGGTCACGATCACGCCGCCGCGCCCGCCGAGGAATGACAGCGGCTGGGTCAGCAGAGCGCCGCGGAATGGATCACGAAGAAGGCGCCGCTGAAGGTCGTGGGACACGACCGAGTATCGTCGCTGCTCTACCGACACCAACTGCCCGAACCACGAGCGCTGCTACGCGGGATGGTGTCGCGTCTGGGCCAACGACAGCTGGTGCGAGGGTAACGTCGCGCGCAACTCGATGGGCGATCGCGTGGCCTGCGGCTCGTTCGCGTGCATGAGCGGCGTCTGCAAGAGAAGCTGCACCACGACGAACGAGTGTGTGTCGGGCACCGAATGCCAGGGGTACGTCTGTGCGAAGCCCGTCCAACAGGCGGATGGTTCGTACTACTACAGCGTCACCGGCACGAGCCTCCAGCCGCGCGGCCTCCAGTTCAAGGAGACCATCACCGCCGATGGCAACCCGGGCGACACATGCCTGCGCGGCGTGTGTTACACGCAAGTCGCCAGTCGCTGCAGCGACGATCGCAAATTCACAATCGAGTACGGCGTGTCGAGGAGCTGCGGCCGGTATCACTGCGAGCCTGCCTCGGGGAAGTGCCTCACCGAGTGCTACAACCAGGACGAGTGCTCGGGGTCGTGCAACACGGTCACGCACACGTGTAACTGAGGACGAGGTCCCGCGCGCGAGGCGCGAAGCCCTGCGCGCTGGTCGCCGCCCGGGTTCGAGCGTTCATAGTCGAGCGGCACGTTGATGTAGAAGCCTCCGCTTGGCGTTCAGCGCAGCCGCAGCTCGACGAGCGACTTCAACATCTGCGTGCCGTGCTTCCACGGGCGCACCGTCGAGCCGCGGCGCGCGGGCGAGAGGCGGACCGGGAGCTCCTGCGGGCGTTCGCCCATCCGCTCGGCGAAGAACACGAGCTCCGTCGTGATGAAGAAGTCACGCGTGCGCAGGAGCGGGCGGAGGATGCGCGCGAGGTCTGCGCGGAGGAAGAAGGAGCCCTGCGAGTCGCGGGTGTGCATGCCGATGATCGTGCGGCGCGCCATGCGGTAGACGAAGGTCATCACGCTGCGCAGCGGCGTCGTCGCGACCACGCTGTCGCGGTGCGCCTTCGAGCCGATCGCGATGCGGACGCGCGGGCACGTCGCGTAGAAGCGATCGAACGCGTCGAGATCGCTGAAATCGAACGGGAGATCGGAGCCGGTGAGCACGATCCACGTGGCCTTTGGATCGCCTTGCAGCTTCTCTGCCTCGGCGAGGCCGCGCTCCACACCGAAGCCGAGGCCCGCGTTCGGCTCGTGGTACGCGTGCACGTGGACGCCTTCGCGCACGCCTTCGAGCTCCTTCGCGACGCGGTAGGAGCCATCCGAGCTGCCGTTCTCGAGCAAGAGCACGCGGTGGACGCCGCTGTCCGGCGGACGTCGTGCGAGCTCGGCGACGAGCGTCTCTACAGTGCGCCCGATGATCTGCGCGTCGTTGTGGACGGGGACGAGGTACCAGAGCGCCGGACGCATCGCGGTCTCCCAGCGCTCACGCCTTGGGGGCTGACAGGTGCACCGCTTCCATCGCGAGCTCGACGGAGCGCGTGGCCTCCGGGATCTGGCAGATGGCCGTCTCTTCTCCGTCGAGGAACTTGCGGAACGCCTCGAGCTGACCGCGCAGCGGCTCCTCCTTGCGGACGCCGAGCTCGATGCGATCGGAGTTGCGGTAGTCCTCGACGATCTGCTGGAAATTGAGCCCCTGCGGCTCGGGTCCGCGGCGGAGCAAGCTGCCGCCGTAGATGGTGCAGGTCTGCTGGATCAGATCGGCGAACACGACGCCCTTGCTCCCGGTGATGCGGAGCGAGCGGATCTTGGTCGGGGTGATCCAGTTCACGTGCACGGAGGCGGACGCCGTGTCGCTGCTCTTGAGGAGCATCTCGGCGGTGTCGTAGATCCCCTTCTGCAGCGTGTCGTGGCAGACGCTCGCGAGGAGCGACACCGGGCCGGCGAGCATCTGCAGGATGTCGAGGTCGTGCACGGCGAGGTCGATGAGGACGTTGTTGCCGTCCTTCACGCTGTCCGGATAGCCGCCGACGCGCGTGAACGTGTAGTGGATCGGCGTGCCGGCCCACCCGCTCTTGATGACCTCGGCGACCTTGCGCACCACGGGATTGAAGCGCTCGACGTGGCCGACCGCGATGCGCACGTTCGCCCGCTGGGCGGCGTCACGGATCTCGGCGCACTGCGCGACCGTCGACGCGAGCGGCTTCTCGATCAGCATGTGCTTGCCGCGCGCGATGAGGGCGAGCGCCATCGCGTGGTGCGTCTCGGTCGGGGTCGCGACGACGGCTGCGCGGTACTGGTCGTTCGGGACGCCGTCGAGCGTGGCGACCACGGGGACGCCGTTCACCTGATCGGTGTTCTTCGCGAGGACCGGATCGACGATGGCGCGCAGCCGAAATGCGGGCGACTCCTGCACCACGCGCAGGTGGTTCTTTCCCATGCGTCCGACGCCGACGAGGATGACGTCCACGCGCTCGGTCCCGGTGCTCATGGGGGCGCACTATAGGCGAAAACGAACTTTCCGCACGCGGGTCAAGGGTCGCTCCCGGGGAGCAGGGGAAGCGTGCGGAACCAAGTGATCCGGTGCTTCGCCGCACGGTACAGCCAGAACGCCGCGTACGCAGCGAGCGCGAGCAGGGTGCTGCCCGAGAGGAACAGTCCGAAGTAGAGGACGTAGTCGCGGTAGACGATGCGCAGTCGGTGCGTGCCGGCGGGCACCTCCACGGCGAGGAGCCCAGTGAAGTCGATCACCTTGCCCACCGAGGCGCGGAACTTCTTGCTGTAGTTCTGGTTGACGATGACCGTCGCGGGCGACTGCGCGACGACCTCGAGCTCGATCTCGTTCGGCGTCCAGCGCACGCGCTTCACGGTCGCCTTGGCGGGATCGAGCGCGTACTCCTCGGCGGGGAGATCGCCGCGCAGGTTCGGCGACTCGGCGATGGGGATCCCGAGGATGCAGTAGATGTTCCCCATGTTCGCCGCCACGAACGCGTGACCGTCGCGCCGGTTGCCGCGGCTCTGGCGGAAGGGCCCGTCGTACGGTCGGGCAGGCTCGAAGGTATAGAGGCTCGCCGCCGTGATTTGGTTCTCCGTCAGGGTCGTCTTCACGCGCGGGAAGAGGAACTGGACGAGCACCACCGTCGAGATCGCGACGAGGACCCACTGCACGAGGATCATGTCGGCGCGGCGCATCGTCCGCGCGCCGCCGATGTTCGTCATGAGACGCCGATGGAGGACCGGCAGCGCGTCCTGCACCAGGGTCACCCCGCGCGAGGCGGCGACCGCGACGAAGAGCATGAAGACGACCATGTAGCGCTCGGGGTTCCGCAGCTGACCGAGCACGGGAACGCGCTTCAGCAGGTGATACGGAGACATCCCGCCGAAGTCGCCCATGGCCATGAGGAAGAAGAACCCGGCGCCCGCGACCCACATCGCAGCGCGGCGATCGAGGAAGAGCAGCCCCGCGAGCGCGAAGAGGAGGAGCCACGGGTAGTGCGTGACGAAGTCGCCGAAGAGGAACTGTGCGGTCTGCGCCTCGACGGGGTTCCACACGCGCTGGAACTGCCGGATGAACACCAGCAGCGGGAGGAGCTTCGACGCGGTCAAAAGGAACGCGACCACGCCCATGGTCCCGAGGCTGACGAACGGCCTGCGCCACGCGCGCGACACGCCGGTCGCCATCGCGGCCGAGGTCGTGACGACGAAGAGGAGGGCGAGCATCAACACGGTGAACGGGGCCGGATAGGTGCCCGCGCACTGGAAGATCCACGCGACGGCGAACCCACCGACCAGGCGCCAGCCGAACGACTCGAGGCCGCGGAAGAACGACAGCGCTGCCCAGGGCATGAGGCAGAACCCCATCAGGAAGTTGATGGCCCCGTCGTGCACGAAGACGAAGAAGAAGTTGTAGGTGGCGAAGAGGACCGCCGCGAACGCCGCGCCGACGGCGGACGACTTCTGCTCGCGGGCGAGGCGATACATGCCCTCGAGCCCGAGGTAGAGGGCGAGGATGTTCGCGAGGTGGCGCCCGAACGGGACGCCGTAGATCACGCGCAGCAGGAAGTCGGGCGCGAGGTACGCGGTCTCCGGCTCGGCGATGCCGATGTGGCCGCCGCACCACCACGGGTTCCACGCGGGGATCTGGTGGTACTTCGCGATGGAGACCTGACCGGCCAGCTCGAGGGCCTGGAACTGGTGGTCGTCCATGTACTCGAGGAGGTGGTAGGACGACTCGATCCAGCCGGGGACGACGAACCCGATCACCAGCGTCCAGAGGACGAAGCGCACCGTGATGAACGAGAGGACGACGTCGGTCCAGCGCGCGCGCGTGTCGAGTCCGCCCGCGTCCATCACTCGTGCCTCAGCTCGACGGGCGGCGCCGTCGCCGGGAGCGGCTTGCCGTCCGACGCGGGCCACTTGTTGCGGATGCCCTCGTCGAGCACGAGATAGACCTGCGTGAGCGAGATCGTGCGTCGTTGGGCGATCGCGCGCGCGAGGACGCGCTCCTGCCACCCCCGATCGTCCTCGCGCGACCAGAGATGACCGCTCCAGGTGTTCTGGGCGATCGCGCGCTTTCGCTCGGCGAGCTCCGCCGACGCGAGCTCCGCAAAGATCTCCTTGCGCGTCTTCTCGTCGAGCTCGAACGCGATGCCGGGCGCTCCGACGCCTGGAGAGGTGACGGCCACCGGCGCGGGCTGCGGGACGATGAAGAGCGGGCGGAACGTCTCCCGCGCGGTCTTCACGAGGACGACGATCGCGACCGCGTGCACCATCAGGCGCGCCCAGACGGCGATCCGCGAGCGCGGGAGCTCGTCGGGCCGCGGCGCGTGGGTCGTCGCGACCAACCGGGAGCGCAGCGCCTCGCGCAGCCTGCGCGCGCGGATGAGGAGTCGTTCGCGGGACATCAGCGCGTCTTGACGGTGAATTCGGCGATCGAGCCGCCGAGATCCTTGTACGTCTTCACCACGACGCGCACCTTGTCGAGCTTGCGATCGCTCTCGAAGGGGATCTCGACCCACGGCGGCTTCACGCCGGCGGGTGCGGGCTCGAACTTCCCCTCGAGCCGCTTGACGATGTGATCGCCGCTCCACCCTTCGAGTCGGTACTCGACGATGCCATACGCCGCCGGGTCCCAGCCGTTGAGGATCGCGACCGCGGTGACCTTGCGCGGCGGGACGAGCTTCGTCTCGAAGTAGCCCGGCGTGCGATCGGGGAGCACCCAGTGGGTGGTCTCGTTGTTGTCGACGGCATTCGCCGGTCCGAACTTCGGGCTGTACGAGGCCGACGCGTCGGGGACGAGCTCGGTCCTGCGCATCCACCACACGAAGACGGCGCCGAGCGCGCCCACGACGAGCACGGTGGTGGCGATGCGCTGGAGCGTCCGCTGGCGCCGATCGCGCGACGGCATCGCCACGACCGAGAGATCACGCTCGAGGATCGCGTACTCGCGGCCGAGCTCGTAGAAGCGCTCCTCGTCGGCGGGCCGGACGTCGTCCTCGAGATCGGGGAAAGGAGCCGCGAGCTGCGCATCGGTCGCAGCGTCCTGGCCGGCGTTCCGCAGGAGCAGCTCGTAGGCGTCGCGCATCATGCGGAGCGCCTGGGCGCGCGCGCCGTGCTGCCAGAGGACGTCCGCGGCCTCGCGCCGCTGGGCTGCGAGCCGGACGTCGTGCCCGAGCTTCCCGCGCTTGTCCGCATCGAGCGCGTCGGCGCGACGCTCCGCGTCCCGCAGGAGGTAGAACTCGCGGACGTCCTCCGCGACGGCGCGCAGCCTCGGACGCGGATCGAAGGAACGCAGGTTCACGGCGGCCATGGCCAGCGGCCAGCCCTAATGCGCTTTTTCGCGGATGAGAACTGCGGCGTGACGCCCGGCCTCGAAGTGCTCCGTCGGTGACGCCACGAGGCTCGCCAGCAAAAGGGGCTCGTGCTAAGCGCGCAGCCGTGATCGAGGGAGGTCCGCTCGTCGTGCTCGGGGCCTCTGGCCTCGTCGGCGGGGAGCTCGCCCGCGTCGCGCGCGCCCGCGGTCTCTCCGTCGTGGGGATGGCGCGCACGCCGCTCGGCGAGGCGACCGAGACCATCGATCTGACGGACGAGCGCTCGGTCGCGCAGGCGATGGAGAAGCACGCGCCGTCGGTCGTCGCGGTCTGCGCGGCGTGGTCGCACGTCGACGGCTGCGAGGCCGATCCGGCGAAGAGCGAGCTGCAGAACGTGGAGACGATGCGCACGCTCGTCCGCGTGCTGTCCGGCACCAAGACGCGCGTCGTCTTCTACTCGTCCGATCAGATCTTCGACGGCACGAAGGACGCGCACGTCGAGTCCGATCCGCCGAACCCGCTCAACGTCTATGCCCGCCACAAGCTCGCTGCGGAGGAGCTGCTGCTCGCACGCGGGAACGCGCTGATCGCGCGCATCGCGTGGGTCTTCGGCGAGGAGATCCGGAAGAAGAACTTCGTCTACCGCGTGGCCGGCGTCGCGCGCGCGGGCGAGTCGGGGCTCGGCGTGGTCCGGGTCTGCGACGGCACCTACACCGAGGACGTCGCGCTCTCGGCGGTGGTGCGCGTCCAGGGCCAGGTCGACTGCGCGACCTGGCTCCCGGAGGACGGCCTGGAGACGGTGATCGTCGG
>JBKJQC010001034.1:0-5601 GCA_046593995.1 Polyangiales bacterium | reverse complement strand
TTCCCGGTCGTCGTCGACGGTCTCATCGCGCCGCTCTTGTTCGACAAGTTCAACACCGACGCGGCGCTGCAGATGACGTTGTTGAATTGGGAAGCGCAGACCATCGCCTTCTTCTTCGTTCGGGTCGGTCACCGCGTGATCGGGCGGCACAGGCCGAGCATGCAGGAGTGTGCGAACGATCCGAACTACGACGACGCCTGCACGATCCGCTATTCCGGAAACGCCAGCTTGCCCGGCGGACACACCGCGATGGCCTTCACCGGCGCGGGGCTCACGTGCATCCACCATTATGCCCTTCCGGTGTACGGGAGCGACGCGCTCGGGAAGGCTGCGTGCGCGCTCACGCTGGCGACGGCGACGACGACCGCCTTCATGCGCATCGTCGCCGAGCGACATTGGGCGACCGACAACATCCTCGGCGCGATGATCGGGCTCGGGGCCGGGGCCGGCGTCCCCTACCTGCTCCATTACGGCCCGCACTACCGACGACCGGGCACCTTCGTCACCGTGTTGCCGTGGACCGACGGCCTCTACGGAGGCGGGCTCGCGCTCATGGGCATGCAGTGACGCGCGATCGCAGGACGGCGTATACCGGACGGCATGTCCTCTCTGCCGCCCTCGTTGAAGAGTGGTCGTCGCGTCGTCGTCTCCGAGCTCGGCGAGACGCCGATGGACGCCATCGAGCGACACACCGCGCTCGTCGAGCAAGCTCCCCCTGATCCTGCGACGCTCACGCCGCGCGACGTGATCGTGCAGGTGGCGAGCGCGTCCGTCGGCTGGGTCGATCTCTTGATGACCAGCGGGCAGTACCAGCACATGCCCAAGCCTCCGTATTGCCCGGGGCTCGAGTGGGCGGGCGTCGTCGTGTGGGCCGGTCCGGAGAGCGGCGCGAAGGTCGGCGACTCGATGCTCGCGGATCCCTTCATCGCCGGGCCGCGGTCGCTCGGCGCGTACCAACAGTACGGCGGGTTCGCGACGTATGCGGTCGCACCCGGTGAGGCCGTGCGCCCGCTGCCGACGGGGATGTCCTTCGACCAGGCGTGCAACCTCCTCGGCAACTACGAGACGGCCTACCACTGCCTCGTCACGCGCGGCCGCCTGCAAGCCGGAGAGACGGTGTTGATCCATGGCGCGTCGGGGTCGACGGGGCTCGCCGCCGTACAGGTCGCGAAGCTGCTCGGCGCGAAGGTGATCGCCACCGGACGCAACGACGCGAAGCTCGCGATCGTGTCCGCGGAGGGGGCCGACCACGTGATCAACTGCTCCAGATCACGGCCGGAGACCGGCGTCCGCTCGTTCCGCGACGAGGTGAAGGAGCTGACCGCCGGAAAAGGCGTCGACGTCGTCTACGACGGGGTCGGCGGAGACATCTCGCTCGAGAGCCTCCGCGCCGTCCGCTTCGGCGCGCGTTTCCTCGTCGTCGGCTGGGCGTCGACGCCGTTCGTCGCGAAGGGCAAGGGGCAGCGCGGCGCGCCGAACGCGAACGTGCTGCCCACCAACTTGATCATGATGAAGGGGCTCGACGTCCTCGGCTGCCCCACGGTGATCTCGACGGTGAACGATCCCTCCCTCCGTCCCCCGCGCCTCGCGCAGATCCTGCGCTGGGCGGAGGAGGGGAAGATTCGTCCGCACGTCTCGCACGTGTTCCCGCTCGAACGCTATCGCGAGGCGATGCACGCGAAGTGGACCGGCGAGGTCGTCGGTGGGTGTGTCCTGCACCCGGGAGAGATCAGCGGAGCGGCGCCTGGATCATGAGCTGGACCTTCGCGCCCTCCGGGAGCAGCACATGATGCGGCTTGCTCACGTGATCGTCGTGCGGTGAATCGGACGGCGGGCCGCCGCCGAACGGAGCCCCTTTCAGCACCGCGCGCGGGCCGATCGGCGGGAGGAGGATCGCGTCGTGGTCTGCGCCTTCCCTCGCGGCGCCGACGGTCGCGTATCCCTCGGCGTCGACCATGGTGACGTTCACCGGTCGTCCGTCGATCGACTCGAGCTTGACCCAGAGACCGGGGGAACGTTCGCGCAGCGTGCTCAACCCACGCTCGTCGGCCTCGATGCGTACCACGCGGCCGTTCAGCGTCGAGCCCGAGCGGATGACGACGCTGCCGTCGCGGGCGCGGATGTCTTCGTCGATCCGCAGAGCGAATCGATCACCTTCGCGACTGGTCAGGGTGCCGATGGGATCCTGGAGCGTCGCCCCGAACGTGGTGCCCGCCTCGACGGCGCGCTTGTCGGTGATGTCGGTGAGCAGCGCAGCCTCCGCAGCGGAGGTCCGCGCCGGAGCGCGCGTCTCGATGCGCTGCCCGCCCGTGCATGCGAGTGAGCCTGCGACGAGCGTCGCGGCGAAGAATGCGCCTTTCGGGCCTTTCGGAAACGATGACCAACGCATGACTCACCTCACCGTCTCGGGGTTGGGGGTCTGGGTGTGGGGCGCGCTCTTCTTCCCGCGCGCCGGATCTTCCGCGAAGGAGCCGGAGCTCCCGCGCCACTGCGGCTCGCCGACGTCGCTCTCGTACGCCGGGCCTCCGCCCTTCGCGTCCGGCGGCTCGAGATCGTTCTCGAAGCCCTTGATCCGCTCGGTGGTGTCGCTGGTTCTCGTCGCGTCCTGGGCCGGGACGTAGTTCGCCGAGGCAGGAGCGGCGCCGCTCGACGTCGGATGGACCGGCGTCTGCGCGATCTGCCCCGAGCCGCGGGTGCAACCGAAGGCTCCACCCGCGAGAGCGAGCCCCGTGAGGATGAGGAACGGGGCGGTGCGCGCCCGCGCGCGCGGCCCGCCGACGGAAATGGATCGCTTCGTCATGCCGATCCGGGTTGCTCACCGCGTGCCGACCGGGACGCGGCCACGCGCCGCGAAGCCGTGCACGCTCGTGGCAGGACGGCCAGCCCCTGCGCTACCCCCGCGCTACCATACCGGCGCGCTCAGGCGCCGGTACCGCCGCGGCCCGCGCCGGCGACGAAGCGCGCGACACCCTCGGCGAGGTCGGGCGAGGCGAGCGAGTGGCGACCATGGCGCAGCTCGTTCGCGAGCGCGTCCTCGAGCGAGAGGCTCGCCTGTTCGTATGCGCTCAACCTGTCCTCTCGCATGCACATCTGGGGCATGCTCGCGATCGTCCGCGCAAGCTCCTCCGCGTGCTGCCGCGCGGTCCCCGGTGCGACGAGCCGGTTGACGAGCCCCATGCGATACCCCTCCTCGGCGTCGATCGAACGACCGGTGAGGATCAGGTCGAGCGCGTGAGAGAGCCCGATCAGCCGCGGCAGTCGAATCGTGCCCCCGTCGACGAGCGGCACGCCCCAGCGACGACAGAGGACGCCGAGCTGTGCGTCGCGCGCGGCGACCCGCAGATCGCACCACGCTGCGAGCTCGAGCCCTCCCGCCACGGCGTGTCCTTCGATGGCGGCGATGACCGGCTTCGACAGGTGCATGCGGGTCGGGCCCATCGGTCCGTCGCCGTGGAACTCGATCCGGTTGGTGCGGCCTTCGCCGATCGCCTTGAGGTCAGCCCCCGCGCAGAACGTCCCTCCCTCTCCCCACAGGACGGCCACCCGCGCCTGATCGTCTGCAGCGAACGCGCGGAACGCCTCGGCGAGCGCCTCGGCCGTTGCGCGGTCCACCGCGTTCTTCACCTCCGGACGCGCAAGCACGACGGTGGTCACGGAACCCGCTCGCTCGATCCTCACACTCATCCGAATCTCCTCCGGGACGCGCTCTCGGTCCCGTTCCACGGCCGAGCGTACGCCGGAGGCCGGCGGAGCGCGTGTCGCAGAGCGGCATGGTCGTTGGATGGGATCCGTCTGGGCTGGTCAGCCCACCGGCGACGTCATGTGGCGCCGGATGCTTCCTGAGGAGGAGCTCCATGAAGCTTCCGCTGCAGATCACCTTCCGCGACATCCATTCGTCGGCGTCCATCGCCGAGCACGTCCGTCGTCGCGCGGAGAAGCTCGATACCTTCTGTGACCGAATCATGAGCTGCCGGGTGGCGATCGAGGCGCCCAATCGGCACACCCACCACGGGGCGAAGCGCTATCACGTGCGCATCGATTTGAAGGCGCCGGGCGTGGAGCTCGTGTCGAGCCACACGCCGCCCGACATCCAGCAGACCGATCTCCACGCCGTGATCGACGACGCGTTTGCGGACATGGAGCGCCAGGTCGAGGCTTATGCGCAGATGTCGCGCTGGGACGTGAAGCGTCACGTCACACCGCCGCACGGTCACATCGCGAAGATCTTCCGCGATCGCGGGTTCGGCTTCATCGAGTGCTCGGACGGTCGCGAGATCTACTTCCACGAGAACAGCGTGCTGAAGCACCGCTTCGACAAGCTCGAGGTCGGCGCCGAGGTCCGGTTCGCGGAGGAGCTCGGAGACAAGGGGCCGCAGGCGAGCACCGTCGAGGTGATCGGCCAAGCGCGGAAGGCCCCGACGATGGCGACCGACGAAGTGGAGCGCCCTTCGTTCATCTAGGCAGCCCTCTTCGTAGCTGAGTCGCTGGAGTAGCTGAGTCCTGGTTCGAGGCTCCCCCGAAGTCGAGGGAGCCTCGACGCGTTCTGGTACTGTGCTCCCGAATGGCCAACGTCAAAGGCATCGCGATCGGGATCGGCGTCGCCATCGCTGCAGCGGGGATCGCGTACGGCGTCGGGCGCTACCAGGGTGAAGCGCGCGTGACCGAGGCGGAGCAGCGCGCGCTTTCAGCTGGAAGCGCGTCGTCCGCGGCGGTGCTCGGCTCGAAGGTCTCCGTCGACGTGGAGCGCGGGAAGGTCGCGCGCCTCGAGGCCCGCCGGCGCATGCACCTCGCGCTCATCGCGCTCGACGACCGGAACTTCGGAACCGCGCAGGAGCACGTCACCATCGCGCGCTCCTGGCTCGCATCGGCGAAGGGCGCCGACGTCGAGGTGCTGAAGCTCGGCGCGGACCTCGAAGCGTTCAAGGTCGTCGCGAGCGAGGACGTCGGCGAACAGCGCACGAAGATGATCGCGCTCTGCAAGCGCCTCGACGATCTGCTGCCGCCCGGCAAGCCCTGAGTCAGCGCGCGCGGCGGCGCGTGGCAGAGCGCGTCGCAGAGAAGAACGCGAGCGCGAGAGCGAGCCACCCGCTCGACGAGGCCGCGCCTGCGGGATAGGCGCAGCTGCCACCCACCGTGCCGTCCGGGTCGGCGCCGTTGGCAGGATCGTCAGGATTGGCAGGATGGACAGGATCAGGCTCGCTCGCCGAGACGTCCGGCTGCGGATCGCAGACGTCCCCCATACCGTCGAGATCGCGATCCGCCTGGTCGGCGTTCTTCACCGCAGGGCAGTTGTCCGTGACGTCCGGCTCTCCGTCGCCGTCCTTGTCGGCGCACGCGTCGCCGACGCCGTCTCCGTCCGCGTCCTCCTGATCGGGGTTCTCGAAGGCGGGGCAGTTGTCCTTGTCGTCGGGGACGCCGTCCTCGTCGCCGTCCGACTGACACGCGTCCCCGATGCCATCGGCGTTCTCATCGAGCTGATCGGCGTTCACGACGTCCTTGCAGTTGTCCGTCGCGTTCGGAACGCCGTCGCCGTCGCCGTCGTCGTCACAGGCGTCGCCCTTTCTTCTTCGGAGAGCGGCCCCTGGTCGGCGGTCGCGACGC
>JBKJQC010001056.1:0-4054 GCA_046593995.1 Polyangiales bacterium | reverse complement strand
GGAGCAGGCTGCAGCACCGAGAAGAACGAGGCACCCGCTCCGCCCACGCCGGCGCCGAAGCCCGTCCCGCCGACCGGACCGGTGGGCCCCGCCGTGGCGACGCTCAGCGCCGCGCAGCGACTGACCACCGCGCAATACAAGAACGCGATCCGCGATCTGTTCGGCGCCGAGGTCGTGGTCCCGCCGGCGCTCGAGCCGGACGTCGCGCTCGACGGCTTCGACGCGATCGGATCGAGCAAGAGCACCATCTCGGCGCGCGGCGTCGAGCAATACGAGGCCTCCGCCTACGCCATCGGGAACCAGGTCATCGCCGACGCGAAGCTCCTCACGCGCGTGCTGACCTGCACGCCCTCCGGGCCGATCGACGACGCCTGCGCGCGCACGTTCGTCACCGACATGGGGCTCCGGGCCTTCCGCCGCCCGCTCACGCCGGACGAGCTCACGAAGCTCGCGACCGTGATCACCTCCTCCGCGACGACGCTCGGCACCTTCGAGAAGGGGATCCCCTTCGGGATCGCCGCGATGCTGCAGTCGCCGCACTTCCTCTATCGCCCCGTGTTCGGCGATCCCGCATCGGCCCCGAAGCAGCACACCGGCTACGAGCTCGCGACGCGACTCTCGTTCTTCCTCTGGAACACCATCCCCGACGCCGCCCTGCTCGAGGCCGCGAAGAACGGCTCGCTCGCGACCTACGAGGGCGTGCAGAAGGAGGTCGACCGCATGCTCGCCTCGCCGCTCGCGCGCGACGGCCTGCGCAACTTCGTCCGCGAGTGGTTCCGCCTCGGCGAGCTCGATCACCTCTCGAAGGACGCGCTCGTCTTCACGACGTACAACGTCGAGCTCGGCCCGCAGGCCGGCGAGGAGACGCTGCGCCTCTTCGAGGACATCGTCTTCGACCGCGAGGACGACGTGCGCGACGTGCTCGTCACGCGCCGCACCTTCGTCACGCCGAAGCTCGCGTCGATGTACCAGATCGCCGCCCCCTCCGCTGCCGGCTTCGCGATGGTCGAGCTCCCGGAGACGTCGCCGCGCCGCGGGCTCCTCGGGCACATCGGGCTCCTCGCGCTCTACGCGCACCCGACCTCGTCCTCCGCCACGCTGCGCGGCAAGTTCGTCCGCGAGAAGCTCCTCTGTTACGAGATTCCCGCGCCCCCGGTGAACGTGAACACCGCGCTCCCCGAGCCGACGCCGGACGCGAAGACGCTCCGTCAGCGCGTGGGCGTGCACCTCAAGTCGCCGTCGTGCGCCGGGTGTCACAAGATCACCGATCCGATTGGACTCGGGCTCGAGCAGTTCGACGGCATCGGCCGCTTCCGCACGAAGGAGAACGGCGCCGTGATCGACGCGAGCGGTGAGCTCGACGGCACGGCGTTCAAGAACCCGGTGGAGCTCGCCCAGGCGATCCACGACCACAAAGAGCTCCCCGGCTGCATCACCCGCAAGGTGTTCCAGTACGCGACCGGCATGCGTCCGACCGAGGGGGACGACGCGACGTTGAAGGCGCTGCAGGAGAACTTCGCGAAGTCCGGGTTCCGGCTCAAGTACCTGATGTCCGCGGTCGCTGCGTCGCCTGCTTTCCGTGCGCTGGGAGCGCCCCACTGATGGCCAAGCTCACTCGTCGAAATGTATTGCGTGGCATCCTCGGCGGCGGCGCGATCACCATCGGGCTCCCGCTCTTCGACGCCCTGATGAACGACACCGCGACGGCCTTTGCCGACGGCGATCCGCTCCCCAAGCGCTTCGGGATCTTCTTCTGGGGAAACGGCGTGCTGCCGGATCTGTGGAACCCCGTGAACGCCGGCGCGACCACCGCGGACTGGGAGCTCTCCCCCACCCTGCAGCCGCTCCTCGAGATGCGGCAGAAGATCTCCGTCGTCTCCGGCATGAAGGTGCCGATCCAGAACTCGGTGCCGCACCTCTCGGGGCCCATCGGGTTGTTCTCCGGATCGCCCGCGCTCGACGGCGACAAGGAGGCATTCGCCGCCCCGACGATCGATCAGCTGATCGCGAACAGCATCGGCGTCGACTCGCGCTTCAAGAGCCTCGAGGTCGGGGTGCAGCAGGGCGTGAAGAGCCTCTCGCACACCGGGCCGCGCGCGAACAACCCGGCCGAGACCAACCCCGTCGCGCTCTTCCAGCGCGTGTTCGGTCCCGAGTTCGTGATGCCGGGCGACATGGCGAAGCCGAACCCGACGTTGGCGCTCCGCAAGAGCGTCCTCGACGCGGTGACCGACGACGCGAAGCGCCTGCAGATGTCGCTCGGGACGACCGACAAGGCGCGCCTCGATCAACACCTCACGGGCATCCGCTCGCTCGAGCAAAGACTGCAGAAGCTGCAGGAGAACCCTCCGATCCTCGTCGCGTGCCAGATGCCGAAGGAGCCCGCGAAGGAGTACCCCGACGTCGACGGCCGCACGCCGCTCTCGGAGATCTCGCGCGCGATGGCCGACACGCTCGCGATGGCGCTCGCCTGCGATCAGACGCGCGTCTTCAGCATGTGGTTCACGAGCCCGGTCTCGAACGCGCTCTTCACCGGCGCGAAGTCCGGCCACCACCAGCTCACGCACGACGAGCCGACGCCGCAGCCCGAGGTGGCGAAGATCCTCGTCCAGGTGATGACGGAGCTGAACTACCTGCTCAAGGCGTTCGACGCGGTCGCCGAGGGCGCGTCCACGCTCCTCGATCACTGCGGCATCCTCGCGACGAGCGACTGCTCTTACGGTCGCCAGCACCTCTTGTCCGAGTACCCGCTGCTCGTGGCCGGCAACGCGAACGGCAACCTCAAGACCGGCGTGCACTACCGCTCCCCCGCGTCCGAGAACACCAGCAAGCTGATCCTCACGCTCGCCCGCGCGATGGGCCTGACGATGGAGAGCTTCGGCACCGCCGAGGGGAAGACGGACCAGAGCCTCACCGCACTGGAGGTCGTATGAAGCGCTCTATTCATCGAATCGGCTCACTGGCCGCGCTCGCGTGCGCGGTGGCGCTCGCGCCCTCGACGAGCGGCTGCTCGTCGGCCGCCGAAGAAGAGAGCACCAGCTGCACGACCGGCACGCAGCAGGCCTACGTGATCACCGAGCTGCAGTTCACGCGCGAGGAGCCGCGCGGCGTCGCCAAGGGGTTCGATCTCGACGACAAGGTCACGCTCGAGCCGGAAGATCGCTCCTGCGGCAAGCGCGATCTCGTCGATCCAGACGGCACGAAGGGGATCGACAACCAGCTCGCGCTCTTCCTCCCCGAGATCGAGAAGCGCTTCGGCAACGCCGTCGACGGCATCATCCAGGGCGCGATCAACGACGGTCGGCTCTTGATCCTGCTCGACGTCGCGAACGTCGACGATCCGCAGAACGACTCCTGCGTGAACATGGACGTGAAGCTCGCCGAGGGGAAGCCGGCGCAGGGCACCGACGGCATGATCGAGGCGTGGCAGACGTTCGATCTGCGCAAGGTCGGTCAGAAGATCAGCGTCGCGAAGAACGGCACGTTCAAAAAGAACACCTTCTTGATCGGCCCCTTCGACCTGCACATCCCGATCGCGATCTTCGACGTCGCGTTCATGATCCACATCCGCGAGGCGCGCGTGCGCTTCACCCTCCTCGAAGACGGCAACGCGGTCGGCATCCTCGGCGGCGGCGTCTCGGTCGACGAGATCGCGGACGGCGTGAAGGACGGCGCCGGGCTCGCAGACATCATCCCGCAGATCCGCACCCTCGGTAAGCTCGCGGCGGACCTCGGCTTCGACGAGAAAGAGGGGATCTGCCGGCTGATGTCGGCGACCCTCGCGTTCAAAGCGCGCCCCGCGTTCGTCCGCAAGTAGCGCTCAGGGCTCGACGAACCCGTCGCAGGTCTGCTTCGCCACGAGGGCGTTCTGGGATCGCAGCGGCTCGTACAGCTTCGCGTAGCGAAGGAGCTCCCCGTCCGCGCCCGCGGGCGAGACGTTCATCGAGAACGACGCCTACTCGAACGGCTCCCTGCAGGGACGCTGAACGCACCCGCGCCCGCGTCACTTCGACGCGCGATAGTCCGAGAAGAACTTCTGATCCCAGTCGTTCTC
>JBKJQC010001045.1:0-5396 GCA_046593995.1 Polyangiales bacterium | reverse complement strand
CGATGGTGTACCCGTCGTTCGCGACGCACGCGGCGTGCGCTTCGACCTCGGCGTCCGTCATGGTGGAGAGCGTACCGCCCCGACGCGGAGGAGCCACGACGCGGGCTTCGTCGCGAGGGCAGGGTGCGCGGCCGAGGTGAACTCGTCGTGCTCGGGCGCGCGCTTGCCCATCTTCTCGAGGTGCAGCGCGTGATTCTGGAGCACGTATCGCAACGCATTCCTCGCCTGCGTGGGACTCGTGAGCCGCCGCTCGTGATAGCGGTCGACGAACCGCGGCCCCTGCACGCCCATCATCGCGTTCAGCTGCTTGGCGATGCGGATGAAGAGCGCTCTGAGCCCGTTCGACATCGCCTTCCGGTCGACCGCTTCCGCGAGCAGATGGATGTGATTCCCCTGCACCGAGAAGTGCGTCACACGAAACCCTTCGCGTGCGCGGATGCGAGAGAACGCATCGCCGATGCGTGCGAACGAGCGCTGGCTCCGCAGGTTCCACGTGCCGTGCCGGACACGGACCGTCACGTGGTGGGGATGGCGCTCGTCGACCGCTTCCCGGCGGGTGTGCGGAAGGCCCGACCCCTTCTTGGGTGGACGGCCACGCCGCGGCGTTCGCGGTTCGCGGAAGAGAGAGACCTGCTCCGCGACTCGACCCACGCGATCATTATGGCGTATGTTTTCGGTGCCGCAAGTCGGCTCGAGCGCGTTCGAGGAAAATAGCGGACAGGTAAGGTGGGGAATCAGACCGGGTGACGGGTCCTCGCAAAGGAGCGCACGTGCGCGGGCGGAGCGGCGCGGCATGCTCGTCGAGTGAGAGGAGTGCACTCGCCATGGTAAGGCCGTCGTGCGTGCTCACCGTGGCACACGCGCCGATCCGGAATTTGCGGTGCGGACTGGGTGGCGCGCAGCTTGCGAGGCAACGCCGCATGCGCCTCGCGATCGTCCTGGTCCTCGTTGCCTTGGGCTGTGGCTCGAAGATCGACTCTGAAGAGGCGAACGGCGTGGCCGACGGAGCGACGTCGACGGACACCGCGTCGAACGCTAGCGACACCACGGCCATCGAAGACACCAGCGTCGCGCCGAACGACGCCGCATCGCCCGCGGACACGGCGACGACGAGCGACACCACGTCCTCGCCGGACGCCGGCTACCTCCGCTGCATGGCCCCAGGCGAGTGCGAGCTCACGCCGCAGGTCACCTCGGACTGCTGCGCCGTGAGCTGCGGCGATCTCCCGATGTCGCAGACCGTCTCGCTCCGTCGCGGGGCGCGCAGCGACTACCACGCGATCGTGTGCACGACGAAGGGCCCGTGTGACGCGTGCACGTCGTGGCCTTCGCCCACCCTCATGCCGATCTGCACCAACGGTGCATGCGGGATCGTCGACGTCACGACGACCGACTACTCCGCCTGCAACGCCGACTCTGACTGCACGTTGCACTACGCGAGCTGCTGTCAGATCTGCTCGCCTACCGGCCACGAGAACGAGGTCCTCGCGCTCGCCAAGACGAAGACCGGCAGCTACGGCACGAACGTCTGCGATCCCGCGGCCGGCGCGTGCCCGCCCTGCGTGGCGCAGTTCCCGGTGGGCTGGACGGCGGTGTGCAGCCCCACGACGAAGCACTGCGTCGTGAAGAAGTAGGAGGTCACTTCGGAAGCAGCGGGGCGAGGAAGTCGCGCGTCTCGCGCAGCACTCGTTCGTCGACGCCGTGGGCGAGGCTCGGGTGGATGTGCAGCGTGACGTTCACGCCGTGCGCTTCCAGCTGCTTCGCCGAGGACGACGCCAACGACACCGGGATCACCGCGTCGCGTGCGCCGTGGATCATGAGCACCGGAGCGCTCGCACCCGCCGCAGGTGCTTCGTCGTCGGCCTGACGGCCGGAGAGCGCGACGACCGCGAGCGGCGACGGTCTGCGATGCGTCGCGAGCCAGAGCGACACGATGGCACCCTGCGAGAAGCCGACGAGCACCACGCGATCGGGACCGAGCCCGCGGGCGTCGAGCTGTGTGTCGAGCCAGTGCGACAGCCGCTCGCCCGCAGCCTTCACGCGCTTCGGGCGGCTCTCATCGGTGAGACCCTGCCGACTGAACCACTGCCGTCCCCCTGTTTCGAGATCGCCGCCCGCGTCGTACGGCTCGAACCCGTCCGGCACGAGCAGCTCCGCGCCGGGGAGCGAGGCCTGGAGCGCGTGCGCAACGGGCGCGAACCCCTCCGCGGAGTCGCCGACGCCATGGAGGAAGACGACGAGGTACTTCGCAACGCCGCCGACCCGGATTGAGGTTCCTTCGTAGGTCACGGAGGCGCGCAGTCTAGCGCTTCGCGACGTCTTCGCCCTCGTCCGCGGAAGATGGCGCACGAGATGGCGGGCGCGGCGCGGGGATCGCCTTTCGCAGCGCGGTCAGGTGGCGCTTCGTGAACCCCGGCACCGCGAGCAGCGCCTCGTCGTCCGCGGCCTCGATCGCGCGCAGGGATCCGAGCTTCCGCAAGAGCTCCTTCTTCAGCTCCGCGCCGATGCCGCGCAGATCTTCGACGCCGGAGCGCATGCGGCGCTTGGTCCCGATCCGCTCGCGCGCCTTGTTCGCGAAGCGGTGCGCCTCGTCGCGCGCGCGTGCGAGGAAGAACATCGACGCGGTGTGCTCGCGGATCTCGATCGGGTTCTTCTGACCGGGGAGGTAGATGCGATCGACGACCAGGCCGCTGTCGTAGGCCTTCTCCTTCGCGAGCGCGACGATCGGCAGCTGGTGCAGCCCGAGATCGCGCGCGGCGGAGAGCGCGACCGCGAGCTGCCCCTTGCCGCCGTCGACGACGAACAAGTCGGGGAGCTCCCACTCCGACTCGATGGACTGAGCGTGAAGGGCCGCGCGCTCTTCGGTGCGTCGCTGGGGCGGCGCGGGCTCGCTCGGAGGAGCAGCGGGATCGTCCCGCTCGACGACCTCGGCCTCCGCCTCGCCGTACGCCGAAGCCGCAGCCGTGCGTGCGATCTTCCCGCGGCGGAAGCGACGCGCGAGGACCTCGTACATCGCGCCGTAGTCGTCGCCGTCCGCGACGCCCTTCACGTGGAACCACTTGTACTTGCGAGGCGCCGGCGCACCGTCGACGAGCGCGACGATCGCGCCCACCGTGTCGCCGCCGCCGAGGTGGCTGATGTCGCAGCACTCCACGTGACGGGGCAGCGTCGGTAGCCGCAGCCGCTGACGGAGCTGCTCGAGGCGCGCGTCGACGTCCTCCGACGCGCGGCGCTTCTGGGTGAATCCGTGCAAGGCGTTGTCGGTCGCCATCGTCATCAGGTGCGCGCGCGGCCCGCGCTGTGGGCGGAGGATGCTCACCTTCCGGCCGCGGCGCTCGCCGAGCAGATCCTCGACGCCCTCGACCGCCTCTGGCAGCAATGGCAGCAAGATCTCGTCCGGCGGCTCGGCGCCTCCCTCTTCGCGGGGCGCGTAGTGCTGCGCGAGGAACGCGGCGATCAGCTCCGAGGTCTCGAGCTCGGTGCCGGAGAAGCTGAAATTCGCCGTGTCCGAGAGGCGACCGCTCCGCACGTAGAGCACGACGATCTCGGCGAGATCACCCTCGCGATGGACGCCGACCACGTCTTGCGTGACGTCGATCGCCGCGCCGGTCTGCACCACGCGCTGGGACATGCGCATCGCCTCGACGGCCTTGAGCTGATCGCGATAGATCGCCGCGAGCTCGAACTCCATCGTGGCCGAGGCGTCCGCCATCTTTCGCTGCAGCTCGCGCGACAGCTCGTCGTGGCGACCGGCGAGGAACAGGTCGACCGCGCGCACCTGCTCCGCGTACCAAGCCTTGTCGACCGGATACACGCACGGCGCCGCGCAGCGCTTGATCTGGTGCTGGAGACACGGTCGCTTCCGGCTCTCGAGCTCCTGGTCGGTGCACGTGCGGAGCTGGAAGTGCTTGTTCACCAGGTGGAGCGAGCGCCGCGCGGTGGTCGCCGTGTGGTAGGGGCCGAAGTAGCGGGCGCCGTCGTTCGCAGGGCGCCGCACGATGTCGATGCGCGGCCAGGCGTGCGTGGTGGCGAGGCGGAGGTTGAGGAACTCCTTGTCGTCTCGGAGCTTGACGTTGTACCGGGGCTGGTACTGCTTGATCAGGCTGTTCTCGAGGATCGCCGCTTCCTTCTCGGTCGAGGTGACGACGGTCTCGATGTCCCAAACGACCTTGCGCAGGAACGGGACGAAGTAGCGCCCGTCGCCGGTCCCCTCCTGGAAGTAGCTCCGGACCCGCGCCCGCAGGCTCTTGGCCTTGCCGACGTAGAGCACCTCGCCATCACGGTGCGCCTGATCTCCCTGGGTCTTCCCGCGGAAGATGTAGCAACCGGAGCGAACCGGGAGCTCCTCCAGCTTGGCGATGACCTCGGGGCGCGCGTCCATCGGCGAACGAGAATGTAGGGCGCGAGTACACGGGCCCAAAGCAATGGATGGACGAATCGAGTAACCTGCCCCGCCGCATGCGCCTCGCGATCTATGCCGGAAGCTTCGACCCGGTGACCTTCGGGCACCTCGACCTCATCACCCGCGCGGCCGCCCTGTTCGATCAGGTCGCCGTGGGGATCGGTCGCCACCCGACGAAGAAGCCGCTCTTCACGAGCGAAGAGCGGCTCTCGCTCATCACCGAGATCACCAAGGGCATCCCCAACGTCGAGGTCGTCGAGTTCGACGGTCTGCTCATCCACTATGCGAAGAAGCGCAATGCCACCGCGCTCATCCGCGGCCTGCGCGCTGCGACCGACTTCGAGTACGAGCTGCAGATCGCGCACGCGAACTCGGACATGTGCCCCGAGATCGACACCGTGTTCCTCCCGACGCGCGTCGAGCGCGGGTTCGTCAGCGCCTCCCTCGTGCGCGAGATCGCGTCGCACGGCGGCGACGTCTCGCGCTACGTGCCCGCGCCGGTGACGGCAGCGCTCGCGAAGAAGTTCGGCACCGCTCCGTGAGGCTTCTCGAGTTGGGCAGCGCTACTTGACGATGCGCAGGTAGGGCGGGATCTCCCGCTTCTTCTTCGGCTCGCGCTCGGGGAGCTCGACGATCTCGTCGCTCGCACGCGCGGGGCGCGGCTCGATCGCCTCCGGAGCTTCGGTCGACGGCTCGACAGGCGCTCGATCTTCGCGAGACGGCCGGTCTTCACGAGACGGCCGCGGAGACTCGGTCACCTCGCGTCGCGCGTCCGTACGCGCCTCGGTACGGGCATCCGCCCTCGCATCCGTGAGGGCGCCGCGCGCGGGCGTCGCTTCCACCTTGGGCTCGCTCTGCCCGCCTTCGACGGCGCGCAGGGTGGGGCGCGGCTTCCCGGCGGCCTTCTTGGTCGGGCTCTTCCCGCCCGCGGACTTCTTCCCCGACGTGATCTGCGCCGGCGCGTTGTCGCCCTGGGTCTTCTTCCCCGCCGCAG